>DASZFO010000074.1 GCA_035939775.1 Pirellulales bacterium
GTGCGGCTAGTGCTGGAACTCAAGCGCGACGCCGATCCGGAGATTGTGCTCAATCAGCTTTATCAATTCTCGCCGCTGCAGGATTCGTTCTCGCTGATCTTCCTGGCGCTGGTGGATGGGAAGCCGCGGGTGCTGTCGCTCAAGGGGATGCTCGAGGAGTTTCTGCGGCATCGGATCATCGTCATTCGCCGGCGCACTCAGTTCCTGCTGGCCAAGGCGCGGCAGCGAAAGCACGTCGTCGAAGGCTTGCTGCTCGCCCACGCCAATATCGACGAGGTGATCCGCGTGATCCGTTCGTCGGCGACGACCGCCGAGGCGAAAACCCGGCTGATGGAGATTCAATGCCCCTCGGCGCTCATCGAGCGAGCGCTGGGCGAGACGGGGTTCGCGGCATTCCGCTCCGAGCGTGGGGCTGCCGAGAACTATTCGCTCACGCCGGTCCAGGCCGACGCCATCCTCCGCATGACGCTCGGGCAATTGGTCAACCTCGAGCAGGAAAAGCTGGCCGACGAATACCGCAAGCTGCTCGACGAAATCGCCGAGTACTTGCGGATTCTCTCCGACGAGAAGAACATCCGCGACATTATTCGAGCCGACCTGATCGAGCTGAAGAAGAAACACGCCGATCCGCGACGCACGGAAATCAGCGGCGAGGAAATCGGCTCGATCGAGATGGAAGATCTGATTACCGAAGAGAATATGGTCGTCACGATCAGCCACAACGGCTACATCAAGCGCACGCCGTCCAGCGTGTACCGCGCCCAGCGGCGCGGCGGCAAGGGGCTGACCGGGGCGAGGACCGAGGAAGAGGACCCGATCGCCCATCTGTTCGTCGCCAGCACGCACGACTATCTGCTGTTTTTCACCAACCGCGGCAAGGTCTATTGGCAGAAGGTCTACGATCTGCCGCAACTCAGCCGCGAGAGCCGGGGGCGGGCGATCGTCAACCTGCTGAATTTCGCCCCAGAGGAACGGGTCGCCGATTGCCGCCCGGTCCGCGACTTCACTGGCGACCAATTCCTGATGATGGCCACGCGCAATGGCCTCGTGAAAAAGACGCCGCTCGACGCTTATGGCCGGCCGATGAAAGGGGGCATCATCGCCATCAAGCTCAAGGACGAAGACGAGCTGGTCGACGTGGTCGTCACCAGGCCCGGCGACGAAGTGGTGCTTTCGACGGCCACCGGCATGGCGATCCGCTTCAACGAGTCCGACGCTCGCCCGATGGGCCGCAACACCAGCGGCGTCAAGGGTATCAAGCTGATGAAGGGAGACCGGCTGGTGGGCATGGTCGTCGCCGATCCGGACGCCACGCTGCTCACAGCCTGCGCGAAGGGCTACGGCAAGCGGACATTGTTCGGCCCGAACAGCCCCGCGATCGTCGCTATCGGCGCTGGCGGCGGCGAAGGTCCGGCGGAGGATGCGGAGATTGAAGAACCCTCGGCCCCCGTCGAGGAAGAAGAGAGCGCCGACGACACTTCGAGCCAGCAGCGCTATCGCACCCAGCGCCGCGGCGGCAAAGGACTGCGCGATATCAAGACCACCGAGCGCAACGGCTCGGTGATCGGCGTGACCGGAGTGCGCGACGACGATGAGCTGCTGATGATGACCGCCCGCGGCAAGATTCAGCGAATCGCCGCCGGCGAGATCAGCGTGATCGGCCGCAACACGCAAGGAGTGCGGATCATGAGCCTCGACGAAGAAGATTCGCTGGCCGCGATCGTCCGCGTCCCGCGGGAGGAAACCGGCGAGGCGAAGAGTATCGAGTGACGATTAATGTCGTAGGCACACTCCGTGTGCCGTAACGGCGACGACACTCGGAATGTGCCTGCTACTTTCATTGCGGCCGACGGCCGCGTTCCGAGAGCTTTTCGATGAAAATCGCCGTTGTGGGAACCGGTTACGTCGGTCTGGTCACGGGCGCTTGCCTCGCGGATAGCGGCAACGACGTGAGTTGCATCGATATCGATCGCGCGAAGATCGAGCGGCTTGCTCGCGGCGAGATCCCGATCTACGAGCCGGGGCTCGAAGAGTTGGTCACTCGCAATCACGAGGCCCGACGCCTGCATTTCACATCCGACCTCGGCCCGGCCGTGCGTTCGGCCAAGTTGGTCCTTCTGGCCGTCGGGACGCCGCCGGCGAGCGACGGCTCGGCCGATTTGTCCAGCCTTCGCACCGTCGTCGAGCAGATCGCTCCCCATCTGGCGAAGGGCGCGATCGTGGTCACAAAGAGCACCGTTCCGGTCGGCACGTGCGCCTGGATTTTTGCCCGGCTTAAGGAGCTGACCGGCCGCGATTGCGACGTGGCGAGCAATCCGGAGTTTCTCAAGGAAGGTGCCGCGATCGAGGATTTCATGAAGCCCGATCGGGTCGTCGTCGGCGTGCGGCGGCCGGACGTGGCCGACGTGCTGCGGAGCTTGTACGCCCCGTTTCTGCGGACCGAGAAGCCGTTTCTCGCGATGTCGCCCGAGAGCGCGGAAATGACCAAATACGTGGCCAACGCGCTCTTGGCCGCCAAGATCAGCTTCATCAACGAGGTGGCCAATCTCTGCGAGCGGATGGGGGCCGACATCGATCATGTGCGCCGCGGCATCGGGCACGACAGCCGGATTGGGTTCGCGTTTCTATTTCCCGGCGTCGGCTACGGGGGAAGTTGCTTCCCGAAGGACGTGCAGGCGCTGGCCGCGATGGCCCGGCAGCACCAGATCGAGCCGCGGCTTCTCCAGGCGGTGCATGAAGTGAACTTGCTGCAGAAATCGGTGCTGGGCCATAAGATTGCTCGGCACTTCGGCGGCACACTGCTGGGGCGCACAATCGCCGTTTGGGGATTGGCCTTCAAGCCGCGGACCGACGACGTCCGCGACGCCCCGTCGCTGGTGTTGATCGATCGGCTGCTCGAATTGGGCGCGGCCGTGCGGGTTCACGATCCCGAGGCGATGGACAACGTCCGCCGCCTCTATGGCGACAAGCTGCAATACGCGGCCCTGCCGCTGGAGGCCCTCGATGGGGCCGACGCGCTGGCGATCGTCACCGAATGGGGCGAATTCCGCCATCCCGATTTCGACGAGATGGCCCAGCGCATGAAAGGCCGCCTTATCTTCGACGGCCGCAACCTCTACGACCCCGCGGCAGTCCGTGCCGCAGGCTTCACGTATCACTGCATCGGCAAGGCGCCGGTGGGGCCGGGTGAAAAGTGATTAGCCGCGAGTGGCGAGATGTTTTGCCGGGTGCCACTGGCCAGCAACGTCGGCCAGTGCTGAGTCGCCAACCATCAACAGCCCCGCACAGCAACTGCGTGGAAATGTATCAATTCAGCGCTAGGGCGGATTCCGGCACTGGCCGACTGCGCTGGCCAGTGCCACCCCACCGCTTGGCGAGTGCCCCAAGTTTATAGGTGACTGCGGCGCGATGTTCGGTCGCGTGCATGTGGCCAGGCTCACTTAAACGGGTCGTCGGCTTTCTTCTTTTCTGGCGGCGCACCGAATGGATTATCAGGCAGAATTCTCGCGTTGGGCGGCGCGGTCGCGTCGGAATCCGCGTTCCCATCGCTGTCCGCGTCGCCGTACAAATCGCTGAGCGACTTGCGCTGACCGTCGATGTCGACCGAAAGTTCGCGCAATTGCTGCCGCAGCTTTTCGACTTCGTCTTCCTGCACGCCGAATTTCTTGACGTAGCGGTTGTAGAGATCCGAATTGCGGTCGAGCTGGCTCATGTTCTGGCGAATTCGGCCTTGTTCGTCGCCGACTTCCTTGATTTGCCGTTCGAGCTGCGCCTTTCGAGCGGCGAGCGCAGCCAATGCCTGGCGACGCTTGACGATTTCGGCCAGCGCCTTCTTGACATCGGGGCCGACAGTTTTCGCGTTCGCATAGACCTTGATTTGATCGTCGTCGAGACGCGAGAGGGGAATGTCCGATTGAATTGTCCGTTGCTCGGTAACTTCAAGCGCCGCCGGCTGGTCCGGATCGAATTGCACGCGGAAATGATAGAAGCCGCGGCTTTGGCCGGTAGCCCCCCTTGGGCTAACCAAACTCCATTGTGGATCAACTGCATAATCGACGCGCAGGTTGATGGCCTTTGAGCTTGCGTTTCGAATCGTATATTGTCGAGACCTTACGATCGTGCGCGATTCTTTCAACATTCCTTTGCCGATCGCGACGTTGGCCAACATTTCCGTCGTCCTTTCCCGCGCGGCGCTCGTAAAACTAGCCGATTTGTTGTCGATGTACGAGGCAACGGTTTCGGGGAGCTTGGAAACTGCGATTTCCGGATGGTCGATCCGTTGCTCGACCACTTCCAGACTGACTGGTTTGCCGGGATCAGCCTTGACGGCGAAACGGTAAAGATCGCGGGTCTTTTCGGCCGGTTCATTGGGAGCCACTAAATTCCACGCCGCATCGTGCGGATATTCGATGAGCACTTTCTTGGTTTTGGAAGCAGAGTTCTTCACGATGAATGACTTTGTGCGATCAATCACGTGATCTTCAATGAGCGAAGCTCCAGTGATCGTAATAGCGGCAAGCGATCGTGTCGATCGCTCCGCTCCCGGCGCTACCTCAGTATCAAGATCGAGGGCGTAGCTCAATAGACGCTCGGTCCCCGGCTGGAGGTCTTCGATCCGCGCGTCTCCTGCATATTCGCCGCCGTCGAATACGGTGATCGGACCTTGCATGAGGTGCAGCCCGGTCGAGTTGATAAGCTTCAGTCCGCTAAGCGGGTGCTTGGCGTGGACGGCCGGATTGTAGATCGAGAGCTTCTCCCCTTTTACGGAGTCGTTGACGATCGGCAGCATCGCCGATTTTTGCCGGGCCAATGTGACGGGTTCCGTGATTGCGTAGCGAAAGAGTTCGCCGACGTCGCCACCTTGCGCCGCTGGAGTAATGCCCTTTTGCGGACCGACTGGACCGTTATCGGTTGGTGGCGCCTGCCCGCCAGCGATTGGAACAACCGAGGTTACGAAGGGGCGATCGTTGCCACCGACCGCAGGCCCGCCTCCTCCGCCCATCCCGCCTCCCGATCCGCCGGCGAAGCCTCCGAATCCTCCGCCGCCAAACCCTCCTACCGACTGATTTCGGCGGGCAACACGCGCGTTGGAATCCGCGGTTCTGCGAAAATCGGCCTCCTTCGCGGCTAAATCCTGTTCGTAAACTCGCGGCGTCAACGAAGCGAACGCGTCAGGAATGACCAAAGGGCGATCGACGTACAGCGGTTGATAGAGGTCTTCGACGAATGAGATAGGCTGGCCGCTTACGAGTGTCATGGCCACATTATTCCAGTCTTGCTCGGTCACATTCTCGATGATCGCCCAGCCTTGCAGGAACAGCGAACCATCGTCCTTGACGACCAGACGGTAGCTTGTCTTCCAGACGGGGAATTCTTGGATGTAGCCGATCCTCACGGTGCGCTTCCCGTTGCCGAGGAAGCTGAGCGTCACCGATTTCTTGTCCGATCGATGCGCGTTTGCCAGAATTGCCAACGCATCTTGCAGCTCACCGTGCAGCTTTGGGTCGAGCAATTGGGTTTGGACGACGCTTTCCAGCGGGATGCTTCGTAGACCGGAAGCGGTGAGCAAATTGAGCACTTCAATTTCGGTCGTCTCATCCTTGCCAGACTTCACGCGCCGCCGCTCGATGCCGACGATTGTTCCCGTGATCGGATTGGGCGCATCGACCTGAATCTTTTCTCCGCGGACCTGTCGCAGCAATTCGGCCAGCGTCGGGTTACGGGTCAAGTCAATGGCAAACGTCTTGAGCGTGCGCGTCACCGGTTCGCGGGCGCTGTATGTTACGGTCGAAATCCGGCCGCCCCCAAGGTCTTCGAGCACCATGCTTTTCAAGAGATCGTTCACGTCATCGACGTTGAACTTCAGCTCGACGGTCTGGTCGCCATTCACCTCCCCTTCATGCTGGAAAAAACCGACACCCGAGTTGAACAACACCACTTTCTTGAGCGGCACCTCGACCGGCTTCTCGTCTGCCGCAACGGTCCGGCGGCAGCAAAAGAGAATGACCAGCCCACTGACGAGGATGCAAGCGTTCCGATAGTACGCGACGATTGCCATGATTGGCGCTCCGCTTGTCTTAATGATGCGACGTGATAGGGTTCGACGGTGCGACGGGCAGTTATTCCGCGAATTCCGTTGGCCGATCGGATAGAATAAACTCGAACGGTCGCAACGAATTGCACCGAATACGAGTGAAGTGTGAGATTTGCGTGCCACGCGCCCCTCATCATTGTCCGTTCTACGACGAGGAGGTTTCGGATGCGTCGATTCACGATCCGACGGTCGACCATCTGCGGCTTTGCAATACTGACCGCGGCAAGCGTCGAATTCTGCTTCGCTCAATCGTCGCTATCCATGAAAAGCGCGGCGGGGATAGCGGCCGAGGAGCGAATCCTCCGGGCTTTAGACCAACCCGTTTCGCTCCAATTGGTCGAAACTCCGCTGAAAGACGTTGTCGATCACCTTCAGAACGAATTTCGCATCAGCATTCAACTCGACGACAAGGCCCTTACAGATGCGGGTGTCAATGCGGACACGCCGCTGACCGTGAATCTTTCGAATGTGCGATTGCGGGCCGCTCTGGAATTGATCCTGAGGCGGCATGAGTTGAATTGGATCATTCAGGACGACGTGCTTCTGATTACAACCGACCCCAGGGCCAAAGAACACGTCGAAACTCGAATCTATCTGGTTCGCGATCTCGTCGAAGTGCACGACGAGCACGGAGTCGCCGAGGATTACGATTCCCTCATTGACGTGGTGACATCGATCATTTCGCCAACCGCGTGGACCGATTCCGGCGGAACGGGATCGATCGCTCCATACTCGAATGCCCGAGCCTTGGTAATCAGCCAGACCCGCGAGGTCCACGAACAGATCGAAGCGTTGTTCACCATGCTACGCGAGGCCCGAGACCAGCAAGGGGTCGCGGCCGCATATAGTAGCCGCGAGTCGCGACGCGAAGTTGCCGACGACGACGCGGATCAATTCGACGAATCAGCGGAGATAGAGCCGCAACCGCAAGTCCGTTGGCGTTTTGTCGACGCGCCGCCCGCTTGGCGAGTGCCCCAGGTTTATAAGTGACGGCCGTGCGTGGTTTTTCAGAGCGGATCGTTCGCCGGCCCGGCAAACGTCCGCCTTCCGAAAAACAATCCTGTATATCCTGTCAAAGAGATTCAGGCAGGATTTGCAGGACTCGTCTTTGACTTCCCTGCGGCCCAACGGCGGAATTCTGGTTCGGGGAGGAAGACGGCTTCGCGGACTAGTTGAAACATGAGGGGCGTCTCGGGCCAGCCGAAGGTGGAGAGCAGGCGGTCGAATTCGGCGGGCGGGCAGGTCCCTTTGAGATCGACGAAGAGCAGCCGGCCTGAACGGTCGAAGAGGTTGCCGTCGATTTGCCAGCGCGGGCCGTCGTGGGGCGAGCCCCAGAAGAACGATCCGTCCGGCTCGCAGAAGAGGCGCTCCAATTGGCCCATTCGTTCCATCGCCGTCTCGAAGCTGACGCCCAGGGGATGCGAGAGGGCTTTGTGCGGAACGGACAGCGCGACAAACGATCGGCCGGGCAGCTCGATCGTTGGGGCGATCGTCGCCTCGGGCGGGCGAGCGTGAACGGTTGTGTAGAATGAGTACATCGGTGGAAGTGACGAGGAGCAGATTCCAAACCGCTGGGAACTGAAAGGCCCAGTTTACTCCCAGGTAGCACGGTCGGGAGACCGCGCTACAACAGGGTCCTTCACTGCTGGACAAGCCAGCAGTGGCACCCGATTGTCAGCCGTCAACCGGCGACGTGCTCTTCAAGCCATTTCAAATAGGCCGGGTTGCCGGCGACGACGGGGACAGCCAGAATCTCCGGGACGGAATACGTGTGAATCTGCCGGATGGCATGCTCGACGGCCGCGTAGCGATCACTGGTGGTTTTGATCCAACATTGCCATTCCTCGGCCATTTCCGTTTTTCCCTCCCAGCGATAAATGCTCGTGATCGGCCCGATGATCTGCACGCAAGCAGCCAGCCGCCCATCGACGAGCGTCCGGCCAATCCGTTCGGCCAGGTCCTTGCCGTCGGTCGTCGTCACGATCTGAACCACCTCGGCCATCGCAGGCTCCTTTTGCTCTAAACGAGAGTGTAGCAGTAGGAAGGGACGAGAGGCGAGGGATGAGTTATTATTGTGTGCGGCCAAATGTTCCTTCGTCATTAGGCATTCGTCATTGGTTCCAGCCGTGTGTGGCCGATTTACATTGCGAACGCCGCCGCAGGTTTTGATGCGGCAGTTTGCGCTGGAGACCCAGCCGGCGCTTTTTCCGCGCTACAACATCGCCCCGTCGCAGCCTGTGGCGGTGGTTCGGCAGACGGCCGAGGGAAAGCGCGAGTTGGTCAAGCTCCGCTGGGGGTTGGTGCCGAGTTGGGCGAAGGATGTGTCGGTCGGCAATCAACTGATCAACGCCCGCTCCGAGACCGCCGCCACGAAGCCGGCTTTCCGCGCGGCGATGCGGCAGCGGCGCTGCCTCGTGCCGACGGACGGCTTTTACGAATGGAAAAAAGTCGGCCGCCAGAAGCAGCCATATTTCATCCGCCGCGCCGACGACAAGCCATTTGCTTTCGCCGGGCTGTGGGAGAGGTGGAGCGATGCGGAAGGACGGCCGCTCGAGACCTGCACGATCCTGACGACCGACGCCAACGAATTGCTGCGCCCGTTGCACGATCGGATGCCGGTGATCGTCGAGCCGGCCGACTATTCCACTTGGCTCGACCCCGCCCAGACCGACTCAGATCGGTTCCGCCCGCTCTTCGCGTCGCTCACTTCCGAGCAGCTTATCTCGTCACCGGTATCGACTCACGTCAACAGCCCGGCGAACGACGATGAAGCGTGCCTCGCTGCGGCGGAAGGCGATAAGCCGCTGTTTGATTGAGGGCCGTTTATGCCGCCTTGCGCTCCGCCGGCGGTTCTTGAGCGGCCAGCTTAGAGCCGATCCCCGAACCGTCCGCGGAGAGGGGGACAGTCCCCTTTTGCTGCCGACCATCTGGCGATGGTGCCCGCTCCGCAAAAGGGGACAGTCCCCGACGATTCTCGAGCGGCTGGTCGAAGTTCACGAGGTCGCGAATAGCGTAGGGGTGTCTGCCCTGCGATTCGTAGTACGTGCGCACACCGAGTTCGCCGAGCATGCCCAGCACGAAGAATTGCAGGCCGACGAAGCCGGCGAATACCGTAAGCAGCAATAGCGGGTTGCGGCTCATGTGGAAGCCGTCGAACCACATGACCAATGTCGACAGCCCGGCGACGAGCCCGACCAGGCCTGATGCCAGGCCGAGCATCCCGAACAGCTTCATCGGGCTGCTCAGATACTGCGTCATGTATTTGACGGTCACGAGATCGAGGACCACGCGGAGTGTGCGCGAGAGGCCGTATTTCGACGCGCCGAATTGTCGCGGGTGGTGCCGCGTGACCACCTCGGCGCAGCGCGCCCCGCGCCAGTGAGCGAGGATCGGGATGAAGCGGTGCATCTCACCGTAAAGTTGCAACTCGTGCGCAATTTCGCGGCGGATCACTTTGAGCGTGCAGCCGAGATCGTGGACCGGAAAGCCCGTGGACTTCGAGATCAGGCGATTGGCGATCGCCGACGGCAACCGGCGGCTCAAAAACTTGTCTTGCCGCTCCTTTCGCCAGCCATGCACCAGATCGTAGCCGTCGGCCAGCTTTTCGAGCATCATCGGGATATCGGCTGGGTCGTTTTGCAGATCGGCGTCGAGCGTGATGATCGCGTCGCCGGTGGCCAAATGAATGCCGGCGTTGATCGCGGCGGTTTGGCCGAAGTTGCGGCGAAAGCGGGCGACTTTGACGCGCGCGTCTTGGGCGGCCATTTCGCTCAGCACGCGGCCCGAGCCGTCAGTCGAGCCATCGTCGACCAGCACGATCTCATAGGGTTGGCCGAGCGGGTCCATGACCCGCGTGATCGCTCGATAAAGACGCGGAAGGTTCTCGCGCTCGTTGTAGACAGGTACGACGACCGATAGGCTCATGCCGGCGATTTTCGCGCGCAGCGCCGGCGAGATTTCGATCGTCGCGCTGTCGGCGATCGCGATTGACTCGGGACTAGCGTCTAGAGCGTTTTCCGTCGGTCCCACCGAATCCTCGACGGCGGTTGCGCGGAAGGGGACAGTCCCCTTTTTCTCCGCCGACCATCGCGGCGATGGTGCCCGCGAAAAAGGGGACAGTCCCCGGCGGTTCTCGAAGCTGAACAGGTACGCCATTCCGCCGACGAGCCCGCCGGCCACGGTGACCAGGAACCAAAGTATCCCCAGCGTGATCCCCATTCCTTGGCCGACTCCGTAGGAGGCGAGCATCCAGACCAGCCCTCCTTCGCGCACGCCGACTCCGCTGACGCTCACCGGCAACAGTGTCAGCAAAGCGACGACCGGCACGGCGACGAAGTAGGCGACCAGCGGAACGTGCAAACCCATCGCCCGGCCGATTTCCACCACGACCAGCACGTTGAGCAATTGCACGGCCAGCCCCCACCCGATCGCGCGGCGGAAGACCTCCGGCCGAGCGTGATAGGGAAGCAGCTTCACGAATAGTTGCGAAAGCCGGCCCTCGGGTCGAAGCAAGCGGACAAACCCATTGAGAATCGCCAGCCCCAGCGATACGCTCGCCAAGGCCGCGATCAAAAGAGCGGCGCCGACGGCCAACGCCGGGACGAGCGCCAGATCGAAGCTCCGCGCGGCCAGTGCCGTCAAGCCGATGACGAACAATCCGACCAGCCCGGTCGCGCGATCGGCCAGAACCGTGCATGCCGCCAACACGCGACCGGCAGCGGTCGGGGCCAGGCGGTAGGCCTTCACCACGTCGCCCCCGATGGACGACGGCAGGCAGAGGCTGAAAAACATCCCTTCGAAATACAACTGCGTAAACCGCCGTTGCGGAAACTCGAATCCCAGCGGCCGGGCCAGCGCGCCCCAGCGCCAGGCGCTCACGACCTGCGACCCGAGGTAGATCGCTACGCCAGCGAGCCAGTGTTCCCAGCGCATGCCTTCGATCGCCTTGGCTACCGGGCGCCAATCGGTCTTGGCCGCCAGGAAACCGACCAACCCCAATCCCGCCGCCGCGCGCAGCCAAAAGGTCCAACGTCGGCCGCGATTGGACTCGGGCAGCGGAGTAGTCATCGTTTTGATCCCAAAGTTTTTATCGACTAGCGGGTGCCATGCCCACGGCTTTGCGCTTCCCTTTACCCATATTATTCACTGCTGGTTTTTTTGAGTGAATTGTCGTGAAGGAGGCAGGTGTGAATTGGTCGGCGGAGTTATTGAGCAGTGATTTTGGGGATGTAAGGCTTAGTTTTCGTTTGGTGAGGCTGATGGAACAA
>DASZFO010000075.1 GCA_035939775.1 Pirellulales bacterium
TTGTTCCATCAGCCTCACCAAACGAAAACTAAGCCTTACATCCCCAAAATCACTGCTCAATAACTCCGCCGACCAATTCACACCTGCCTCCTTCACGACAATTCACTCAAAAAAACCAGCAGTGAATAATATGGGTAAAGGAAAGCGGCTTTGCGTGGGCATGAGACGCCGTTGGCGCATGGCCACTCAGAGCAGTGGCCCTGGCACCCGTCGAATCAGACTTGAAGCTGCACTCGTCAGCCTTTCACGATGCGCCCCTCGCGAAACGCGCGGTTCGCAAAGTGTGCCGCGGCGGCGGCGGATACGCCCGCTTGGGCCGGGGCGTTCGGAGTTTTGCGGCTGCGGACGCAGTCGATCCAGTTCGTGACGTGCACCAGCTCGCCGTCGGGGTTGCTATAAAAATCGGCCCCGCGCGGACCGTCGCCGAGCACCAGTTCGCTCGCTTTGATCTTCTTGCCGCGCTCGGGAATCACTTCGTACCTACCGCGATCGGCGTAGAGCGTCGCCTCAGTCCCCTGAAATTCGATCCGTGCGCCGTTGCGGGCGTTTGAGAACGTTCCCTCGAAATGCACAAGCGGCTTGTCGTCGCCATAGACGAGCAGCGTCTCGATCGTGTCGGGCGTTTCCCAGCGGTCCTTGTTCTGATACCACTGGCCGGCCGTGGTGGCCGCGGTCGGCTGGTCCAGATCGAGATACCAATGGGCCACGTCGAGGAAGTGGACCATCAGATCGGTGAGAATCCCGCCGCCGAAATCCCAGAACCAGCGCCAGTTGCGGAAGCGATAGGCATCGAACGGCTGCGCGCGGGCCGAGCCGAGAAACATCTTCCAATCGACCGAGCGCGGATCGACCTGCGGCGTGACGGGCGCGCGGAGCGTGTTGCGGTTCCAAGAGAGATGCACCTTGGAAATCTTGCCGAGCTGCCCCGACTTGAAGACTTCGTAGGCCTGCTGTAACTGCGGCATCGAGCGCTGCTGCATGCCGACTTGCAGGATTCGTTTGTTGTCGTCCTGGGCCTTGACGATGGCCGGGCCCTCGGCGGCATCATGCGTGAGCGGCTTTTCGACGTAGACATCTTTGCCCGCGTTGCAGGCTTCGATCGCCAGCCGGGCATGCCAATGATCCGGGGCGGCGATCAGCACCGCGTCGATCTCCTTGCGGTCGAGCAGAGCACGATAATCCTTCGTTTTGAACGCCGGCGGATCGGCGACCTTTGCCGCTTTCTCAAGGTTCTCGTCCCACACATCGCACACCGCAGCCAGCTTCACACCGGGAATCTTGAGCAGCGCTTTCGCCAAAGCCTGAAACCGCCCTCCGCAGCCGATGGCCCCGACGTCGATGGCATCGTTGGGCGAAATTGCTTTGGCGGGCATCGCCGCGGCAACCGTCATGGCCGCCGCCGCACCGACGCCAACATCTTCCAAAAACCGCCGGCGTGTGGATCGAGGCATCGCGGAAGCTCCGGCGTTATGTTTCTGTCAACAGGGTTAGTTGCCGTTATGATTGTCGGTGCGGCAGCAGTTGGCAAGCATCCACTTAGAGCCTATCCGAGAACCTCCGGGAACTGTCCCCTTTTGTGGAGTCTTCGGAACAAAAGGGGACTGTCCCCCTCTCCGCAGGCGGTTCTCGGATAGGCTCTTAATGGGAGCGCCGGAGGTTCCGAGCGAGCAATTCGAGAAGATCATCGGTCAAGCCGGCGGCTGATGATTCGTCGCGCGTGGTTTGCATGTCGGCGCCTAACCATTCCGACCGATTATAAAGGCTGCCAGCGCGTAAGTCCGATGCAAATTCCGCATCCAGCAATGCCAGCTTACCCATTGAGATTGGCCGGCTTCCAGAGCCGTCCAACGTCGAGGGCGCGGGGGCGTGCTGCGCCATTTGGTCGCTCTCAGGCAAAAGGAGATTGGGGGGCGACGCAATCGCTACGCCCGCGCCGCCGAATGTCGACGAGGAGCTAACCGCCGCGCTAGACTGCCGGCCGATCATCGCAAACGACCGGCTGGCTGAAACGAGCTGCGCCGTGACGGAGACAGCCAGCGGGTTGCCATTGGCATCGCTGGCCGCGATCGTCACCATCGCGGGGGCGCCGGCTGTGCCACCGGTCGCCAAGACGCCGAGAACGAGATGATCGGCAACCAAGGCGGCGCCCGCTCCAACCGAAACGTTCGTGCCAGCCGGCAGGGCGTTTCCACTGGCAGCGATCAGCGTACCCGAGGAGACCGTCGTACTACCGGTGTAATTGTTCGCTCCGGAAAGCGTTACGGTTCCCGGGCCGGCGATGACGACAGCCTGGTGACCACCCGTTTCGCTGATATTGCCACCGATCGTCACGGCGCCCGCCGCCGCGGTGAGTGTTTCGTTGCCCGTGAGCACCAACGGCAGATTGATCGTCTGCGTGTTCGTGCTGTTGTTCGCGATGTTGCCATCTACGTCCACGGCATTTCCGTTTAGTGTGAAGGCGCCGGCGCCTGTGTCGAAGATGATTCCGTGGAACTGGGTGCCTGCAGCAAGGTCGTTCGAGTTGGTCAGCCTGCTGGTGCCGGCGAATACCAAGATGTCTCCCGCGAGCGGCACGGTGTGGCCGCTCCAATTGTTCGCATTGCTCCAATTCGAGGTGGACCCCTGGCCATTCCACACGCGGTCGAGCGAGCCCAACTGAATCTCCCATGCCCCACGTCCGTAGGTCGCCGCAGCAAGGATATTCAAGCCCGGAACCAATTGCAGGTCGGTCACGGGCGAATTCGGAAGCGCCGTCCCGAACCGCGACCACGTCACTCCCAGGTCGGCAGACTGGTATACGCCTCGCGCGGTGGCGACATAGAGCACCGGTGTTGCCGACCGCCAGTCCACGGCAATGCTGTTGGTCCAGTCGGCCGGCGGCAGATTTCCGGTGATGTCGGTCCAGCCACCGGCGCCTCCGGTGGTCGTCATCCAGACATGAGTGCTGCCGAAGACATTGGTTGGGAAGCGTCCCGGCACAATGAACGCCCGGTTGGCGTTGTTGGGATCGACCTGGATGGAAACGATCTGATCGTAGAAATCCTTGGGCAGGCCCGTGTCGATCTCGGTCCATGCGCCGCCGTCGTTGTGAGTAACGAACATCCGGCCGTCGGCTGTGGCCGCGTAGATCGTGCTGGGCTGTGACGGTGCGATCGCGACGGAAGTAATGTATTGGTCGCTTACGTTGGAACTGGGTGAAAGCACGGGACTGATCGCCGTCCACGATCCACTACCGTTGGTCGTCTCGTAAACTTCGTTGGTGCCCACAAGCATCCGCTGCGAGTTTCCTGGGTCCATGACGAAGGCTTTCTGCGAGGCATAGGCCAAGCCATAGCCCGCGAGTGTCGCTGGGATACCTGCCCCCGACTCTGTCCATGAGGCCCCGCCGTCGGTGGAACGGAGGATGAAACCGTTCGTGTCAAAATCGGTGGGTGCGTAGCGATACAGCTTGTTGGGAGACGTGGGATCGACGAGGATTTTTCCGACCTCGCCCGCGCCGGCGCCGTCCTGGTCGTTTGGCACTTGGCCGGTGGAATTCCACACCGGGTATCCCGTGTACTTGATCGCCGCGAACTGGTCCTGCACGAGGCCATAGGCGATATTCGCGTTGGTCGGGTCGAGGGTCAGCGTGTAGAACTCGCTGGTTTGAAGGTTGCCCTGCTTGTTGATGAAGTTCGTGCCGCGATAGATTCCGTGGTCTCCGGTAAGGATGAGGCTGCCGCTGTCATCGAAGTAGCCTCCCACCGGATCCTCGAAATTGTTCACGAGGGTCCAGCTCGAGCCGCCGTTGGTGCTCGTGTAGACCGTGTGGTCCCCATTCACGTAGATTGTCTGCGGAGCGGCGGGATCCACGGAGAGCATGGTGTGCCAGTAGCGGCTCTCGTCGTTCGTGGGCAGGGCCGGCAGAGAAGTCCAGGTGGTCCCGCCGTCGGTGGAACGGAAGCGGTGCGGGAGGCCGTCCGGGGCGTTGCCCAGCGCTGGGTCGAAAACCGTGGCGTAAACGGTCTGGGCGGACGCGGGCGCAACCGTTACGCGGATGCTGACTCCCACTGCCGCCCCCGTCAACATTCCACCGGCCAAACGCGTCCACGTTGCGCCGCCGTCCATGGTTTTGTACAGTCCGTTGGTTGTGCCGCCGCCGGCGCCTTGCGTCAGCCCGGCATAGAGGATCGAGGAGTTGGTCGGGTCCATGACGATGTCCGAGGCCGCCCCGGTATGCAGCGCCGTCGTGGTGTTGCTCCAGGTCAGTCCTCCATCGGTGGATTTGTAAACGCCTCCCGAGTTGCTATTCGGCCCATACCAGACGGTCACAAACAGGTTGTTTGCATTATGAGGATCGACAACGAGCGAGCCGAAGGCGACGCTGTCGAAAACCGAATTGCCCAGGAGCGTCCAACTCACCCCGCCGTTAGTCGACTTGAGGATGCCGCCTCCCGGGCCAGCGGCCGCAGCGTAGATGATCGAGGGATTGCCCGGAAAAACCACAAGCGACTTGTACGCGAGATCTCCGCTCCCCGTGACGGTGCTAGGCTGCGCATCGGTCAGAGGCGTCCAGGTGGGAGAAACCGAAAGCCAATTGGTCGTCTTCCAGACTCCGCCACCATCCGCAGCGAGATACATGATATTAGGGTTCGTCGGATCAGGGACCGCCGTCTCGACGCGCCCGGCCATGACCGGCCCGGAGAATTCCGGCGACTGGGCGATCGTCGCTGGACCAAGCGCTGTCCAGGTCGACCGGCTGAGTACGGGGGCGGACAACGGCAATTGCCGGTCTCCCGAGAACTCGGACGTATTCCCGGCTGGATCGGTCGCGGTCGCCGTCACCCAGTCGCCGGTTGAAGTCGCTGCTGTCAGGCTGGCGGAGAAGGTGGCCGTTCCCGTCGAGTCCGTGGTGACGGAGATCGCGCCCAGGTAGCGCTGCCCCGGTCCGTAGAACGTGATGTCCGGCGTCGAAGTGGCGTAGAAGTCAAGGGTGTAGGTCGTGGATGGCAAGCTGTTGAGCACGCCGTTGACGACCGTAGCGGAACCCGGAGTCCCTGCTGTAATCAGCGGATAATTCTGGAGGTTGTTGGGGCCGCTGGTTGCTCCGGCGTGGTTCACTTGAACGCCGCTGTTGCCCAGATCGATGCCCAGGCCGCCGTTGCTGTAGATTCTGTTCGCGCGAATGCTGTTGCCCGTCGTCGATGGGTCGGTGACGGCGACTCCGGCCTGGCTGTTAAAGGCGATCACGTTGCCCAGCGCCGCACTTCCGCCGACCTGGTTGTTCTGCGCCCCGTTGAAGATGTCGACGCCGTTCACGTTATTGGGTAGAGATGCGGTTCCGCCTTTGTTCGTTCCGATCCAATTGCCGGCGACAGTATTTGCGCTGGTGCCGGAGTCGCTGATTGCAACTCCGCTGCGGGTATTGCCGGCGACAACGTTTCCCTCGCCTGCTGCATCCACGTCCGTGCCATTCGTTCCGATCCGGTTGGACTGCGCTCCGGCGTTGATCCAGATGCCGTAAGTCCCGTTGCCCAGGACGGCCGTCCCTGCGGCGTTTGTGCCGATGAAGTTGCCGGCGACCATGTTGCCGGTCGTGTTGGCGCCCGAGGACGTGCCTTGGATCGTTACGCCTTCGTAAGCATTGGCCGAGATCACGTTCGCCTCGGAGGCGTCCGCCACGCCGTTTCCATCGGTCCCGATCCGGTTGTTCTGGGCAGCGTTGGCCAGATAGACGCCGACCCCCGAATTCCCCAGCGCCTTGGCGCCGCTGGAGTCGACGCCGATGTAGTTCCCGGCCATGACGTTCGAGGTCGTCCCCGGGTCTGCAACGTAAATGCCGGCATATCCGGGGTTTGAACCGTTGCCGGAGATGATGTTCCGCTCCAGGGTAGCGACTGCGGTTGAACTGGACCCGTCGAACCCGATCCGGTTGGAGGAGGTCCCATTGATGATGTCAATTCCCCCGTCGGAATTCGGCAAGGCCTTGGTCCCCGTGACGTCCGTGCCGATCAGGTTGCCAGCCACGATGTTGGAATTGGTCCCGGAATCGGACAGCGAAACGCCCTGAAATTTGTTTCCGGAGATCAAGTTCATTTCCGCCGCCGCATCGGCGTCGGAGCCGCTGACGCCAATGCGAGTGTTCTGGGCGCCGCCGTAGACGAAGACACCGTTGTTGCCGTTGGGCAGGGCAGTGGTCCCTGTGGCGTTTGTGCCGATGTAATTCCCCGCCACGGCGGTGCCGGTGGTGTTGGCGCCGGATGACGTTCCCTGGATCGCAATGCCCTGATAGGCGTTACCAGAGATGATGTTCCGCTCCGCAATGTCGTTGACTCCGTCTCCGTTGGTTCCAATCCGCGTGTTCTGCGCGCCATTGGCCACGTACAGCCCGACGCCGCCGTTTCCCAGAGCGGCCGTGCCGGTCTTGTCGGTGCCGATGAAATTGCCGGTGAAAACATTTCCATTGGTTCCTGGATCAGCGACGTATACGCCCGCAAAACCATTGCCGACGCCGTTTGCCGAGATGACGTTTTGTGTGATCTGGTTGTTCGCCGAGCCGCCGTAAATGGACAGCCCGTCATCGCGGTTGCCTTCCGCAACCGTGCCGGTCGCGTCGGTGCCGAGGAAGTTGTTGGCAATCGTATTCGAGCCGCCCGTCTGAAGGATGATCGCCGTGCCGGCGAAGTGGCTGATATCCAAGCCCTTGACCGTCGAGCCGCCCGCGGTGATGTAAAGGCCGGTAACGTTTGTCCCGGCCATAGAGCCGTCGAGTTGAATCAGAGGACTGCCTGCATAGCCGGTCTGGGTGGTAGCGTCGATGATTACGGCGTCGGTGATGGATGGGAGCGCGGAAAGAGGCTGAATGGTGTGGGTCCCCGAGCCAGCGATGCTGAACTTGATTGTGTCCAGGCCGGGAGAGGCGTTTGCGTCGAGAATGGCTTGACGCAGACTGCCTGCACCGCTGTCCGCGGTGGTCATGACCGGGAACACGGTTAGCATTACCAAATCTTCCAAAGGCTCGATGCTCAGACGAATTGTTCGACGACGTTGCGGGGCGCGTGCCGGACGAGCAAACTTGAGTTTCCGGCGCCATTCGCGAAGAGTGTTGGCAAACATTGGTTTCTCAAAAAGGAATAGGATGCATCCGCGGCGCAAAGCATGAGCCCCAGGAACCGGTGCAAGAGCGAGTATCGCGGGGAAGTCCCAAAATATCAGTCTCTGAATTCTGGTCCGCACGGCGCCGGTGCGTCAAGGTTTTCAGAAGGTTCAAAAGCTTGCGCAGCCAGTTCTGGCCTTTTCTCATGACGGCGGGCATTTTAGGATGAACGCTGGAAGGCGATCATTGACGCGGGCTTCAACGGCGAACTGGAATTGCCCGGCACGATCATTTTGCCCATCGGAAGCCTGGCGAATGACGCTTCAGTAAAGAACAGTCAATCCATGCCATCAAGCGCTCAGAACCCTGAAGGAGTTCCCGTCCGCTGCCCGGTTTGCGGCAAGGACATTCGCGTCGATCCCTCGACGCCGACGGGGGACGAACCTTGCCCCAATTGCGGCAACCTGCTTTGGACGGGTCTCGTTTCGTCGGCGGGCAAGCTTACCTTCGATCTCGCGCGGTTCGCGGAGAAGTTCGACTTCGTCGTCCGCGAGGCGACCGTTGCCGATCTTCAGTCGACAGGAAAGCAGGCGGCGATTGCGGAAATGGTCGCCGCGCTCGTCAAGGCCGGCGCGATCCACGCCGAAGCTCAAGAGGCCATCGCCGCGGCGCTCGTCAAGCGCGAGGAGTTGGGCTCGACGGGCGTGGGGAATGCCATCGCTGTGCCACACGCCAAGTACGAGGGAGTCGATCGCGTGATAGGAAGCGTCGGCTGGTCGAGCCAGGGAATCGATTGGGACTCCATCGACAAACAGCCGGTCCGCCTTGTGATTCTCGTTATCTTTCCTCCCGAACACGGCGGGGCATATCTGAAGGCGCTCGAGTACATCTCCCTCGAGCTACGTCACATTCCTCGGCCGCTGATCGAGCCGACAGAGAAGGCTTAAACCGCGCTAGAATATCTGCGTCGCGGCGAGCACGGCCAAGAGTGCGGCGATGAGGAGCACGATCCAGTATCGCCGCATGAGTTCTGCCACACCGCCGCCGTCATGCGGTCGCTCGCGATTCTCGGCGCCATCGCCTGCGCCGGCCGGCAGTTGCACGCTGCCCATGACCACCGTCCCCGTCGGGGAACGGGCCACCACCGGGCCGGAATCGAGCCCATCCAGTGCCGTGGCAAAAGCGTCCGCCGTGGCAAAGCGCGTTTGCGGATCTTTTTCCAATGCCCGCATGACGGCCCTTCCCAGCGGCAAATCGGCGACGCCGGCCGAGAGCGGCGGGACCGGCTGGCTGTTGTGCAGCACGAGCACTTGCACTGGGTTCTTGTCGTGAAAGGGCACGTGGCCCGTCACCATTTCATACAGGACCACCCCCAATGAATAGACATCGCTGGCCGCCGTCAGCGCTTCGCCGCGACATTGCTCTGGGCTCATATAGGCGGGCGTGCCCAGGATGTTGCCCGGTGCCGTGAGGCGGGTCGTTTCCATCAAGCCGTGGCCGTCCTCGGTGCCGGCCACTTTGGCGATGCCGAAATCCAGCACTTTGACGAAATCACGCCCCGAACCGCGGCCGCAGACGAAGATGTTGTTCGGCTTCACGTCGCGATGGATCACGCCCAGTTGATGGGCCTCGGCAAGCGCCTCGAGCGTCTGCCGGGCAATCTCGGCGGCCCGCTCGGGCTTGAGCCGGCCCTCGCGCAGCAGCAGCGTCGTCAACTCCTCGCCGTCGAGAAACTCCATGACGATGTAGAAATCGCCGTCGGGCGTTTCATCGAGATTGAAAATTCGCACCGCGTGCGCGCTGGTGAGCATCCGCGTCAGCTTGGCCTCGCGGCGAAGCCGATGCCTGAGGGCCTCATCGCCCCGGACCCAGGGCAAGAGAACCTTGATGGCCACTTTCCGGCCAGCCTGCAAATCGTCGGCGGCGTAGACAATCCCGAACGATCCTCGCCCGACCTCGCGTTGAATGCGGTATCGCTGCTGAAAAACCTGGCCTGCCTGCATCGCTTATTCCCTTCCACCTATGTTCTACCGCAGCGCGGCGCGACGGTCGAGATACCAAGGCGAAGTGAACTCTGCGGGTGCTCGATTGGCCGCTTAGCCAGGACGCGGCTCGGTCAGCGAGCATAACCCGAGGCGCTCCCAAAGCGCCGCCTGCCTGACGGCCGCCTGTCGACTTCGCCGACCACGCACCACAGGGCTCCACTGAGAGCTGATTTGACGACGGCGGCCTTCGATGCCGCCGCGGTGACTCGAGCAACTTCCGTCGATGGCAAGATGGGCTTTCATGGGCCAACTCCTTTTTAAAGCAAATGGCGGACGATTCTCAGCAGCATTTTCGATGCCGAAACCATCTGAATCGTCAACCACGGCAAACCGACTGGGCCCGCGCTAGTCGCACCTGATGGCGGACCGACCAGAATGCTCATTCGCTGCGCAGTTCGCCAGCTTCAAACATGGCCGAGCACCGGATGCGGGCGGTACGGCTCAGCGAGCGATTTCAACTCGTCGTCACTGAGTTTCAGGTCCAGCGCTTGAACCGCGTCGTCCAAGTGGTGGATCTTGCTTGCACCAATGATCGGCGCGGTGACTCCCGGCTGCTGCAACAACCAAGCGAGCGCCACTTGCGCATTGGACGCGCCACGCCGCTTGGCCACTTCCGTTACGCGCTCGACGACAGCGAAATCGGATTCTTGGAAATAGAGCTTGTGGCCGAATGTGTCCGTTTTTGCCCGCGCTGTCTCGCCGAATCCTTCGCTCGCCGCGCGGCGGTTGCCGGCGAGGAAGCCACGCGCGAGCGGGCTCCACGGGATGATCCCGACCCCTTCCGTCCGGCAGAGCGGGATCATTTCCCGCTCTTCTTCACGGTAGACCAGATTGTAATGGTTCTGCATCGTGACGAACCGGCTGAGCCGCAAGCGATCCGAAGCGTGCAGCATCGCCGAGAACTGCCAGGCGAACATCGACGAAGCGCCGATATAGAGCGCTTTGCCAGCTTTCACCACGTCATCGAGTGCTTCCAGGGTCTCGTCGATCGGCGTCGTCGGGTCGAAGCGGTGGATTTGGTATAGATCGACGTAGTCCGTTCCCAGCCGCCGCAGGCTGTCGTCGATCGAGTGGCGGATGTGTTTGCGTGCGAGGCCGCGTTGGTTGACGTCGTCTCCCATCGGATTGAAGACCTTGGTGGCGATGACGACCGTGTCGCGTGCGGCGCCTAGATCTTTGAGTGCCCGCCCCAAAACCGTCTCGCTTGCGCCGTCGGAATACATATCGGCCGTGTCGAAGAAGTTGATTCCCAGCTCGAGCGCTCGCCGAAAAAACGGCCGGCTTTCCTCATCTTCAAGCACCCACGTGCGCCATTTCTTGGACCCGTAGGTCATGGACCCCAGGCAGAGGCGAGAAACCTTCAATCCGGTCGAGCCGAGATTCACGAATTGCATATTCATCCCATCCTTTCATTCCGATCCGTTCAGGATTGAGCGGGACATCTGTTCCACGAGTCGCGAGAGCTTGCGGCCCGTAGAGCTGAGCGGGTAGTCGGCCAGTTCGACCGCGCGGACCCATTTTTGCTCGGCGGCCGCGCGACGCTGGCGCGGCGCTTTGGCGGCGGTGGCTGCGAAACATTCGAGGGTGATGCGGAAGCGGGTCACGCCGTGGCGGAATGTCGTGAGGGATCGTGGGCGCTGGATGACAACGCCGGTGCGCTGATGAATTTTGGCGATCAGTTCCGCGGCAGTGATCGGGTCTTCGGCGCGGTCGCAGGGGACTCGCGGGAATTCCCACAAGCCGGCCCAGCGCTCATGATCGCCGCGGCGCACGAGCAGCACCCTTCCGCGCCGCGTGATGACGACCGCCGCTTCGCGAACTTGTTCCGTCGGCGGGTTACTGCGAACAGCGGGGACGCTAGCTTGCAATCCGTCGCGATGCGTTGGGCAAAGTTCCATCACCGGGCATTTTGGGCAATCCGGCTCGCGCGGGCGGCAGACCTGGCTGCCCAACTCCATGAGCGCTTGATTGAATCGCCCGACGCCGCGGGCGGGGAGCACGGTCTCGGCCGCGTGCCAGAGGAGCCGCTGCGCCGCGGCGCGGCGCGTGTCGCCGCGGCAGGCCAAGAGGCGGCTGAACAAGCGGACCGTGTTCGCCTCGAGGATCGGTTCCGGCCGATCGAAGGCGATCGACAAGATCGCGCCGGCCGTGTAACGGCCGACTCCGGGGAGGCGGCGCACCGCGTCGGGGTCGTCGGGAAATTGCCCTCCATGCTCGGCGGCAATGATCTTGGCCGCGCGATGAAGCTGTCGCGCTCGGCGATAATACCCCAAGCCTTCCCAGAGCCGGAGCACGGAGTCTTCCTTGGCCGTGGCGAGCGCTCGGATCGTCGGAAATGCGTCGATAAACCGTTCGAAGTATGGCTCGACCGTGACCACCTGCGTTTGCTGGAGCATGATCTCACTGACCCAAACGCGATACGGATCGCGATCACGCCGCCAAGCAAGCTCGCGCGCGTGCCGGCGATACCAAACCAGCAGCTTGCGGCGAAAACGCGACCGCCAGTCGCCGCCCGGCCAGGGATGTTGCTCCGTGACCTGTACGGCGCGGTTCGTTGCAGAAGGTAGACGCATTGAACTAACTCGTTTAGGCTGTCGCCTGACGATTGAGCGGAGCACCAGGGATTCGTGAAATCCTCCCGACCATCTAACGTATCGCGAGAAGCAATCTTGGCCGAGCGCAAGCCACGCCGCAAGGGGCCTTCAAGATCCGCGCCGCGCCAGCCGCATCGGACGGTCGGCCGGTCTGCACAGGAAGTTCGGCTGCGCAAGGTTGGCGATCAAGGTTGGGAATTTGTCCACCCGCGCTGCGCCCGCGACCGCGCCGAGGACCTCGAGGAAGTGCAAGCGATGCTCGCCGCTGGAGAAATCGAGATCGCCCGCGACGAAGTCCGCTGGCTGCTGGAGGGCTGCCACGATTTCCTCGAGGCCCACAAGTTGCTCGGCGAAATTGCCTCTGCCGACCGCGACGTGCCGCTGGCCCGCGGCCATTTTGGCTATGCCGTTCGGATTGGCCAGCAGGCAATTGCTCGAGCCGGCAATCCGCGGCCGGTACCTTATCGGCTGCCGGCGAATCAACCGTTTCACGAGGCCGGCAAGGCGCTCGTCCTGTGCCTAATCGAGTTGGACAAACGTGAACTGGCCACGGGCGTGGTCGAGCAACTTCTGTCGTACGATCCAAGCGATCCACTCGGGGTCCGACCCTTGCTGGCGACGAAACCCTGACGACGCCGATGGTGGCCGACGCTGCCAGCGTCGGAGCACGCTCCCTCTCCCTCTGGGAGAGGGCCGGGGTGAGGGGAAGCTGCGATCAGCGCCCGAATCTCCACTGGGAGCGGATATTGAATCGCGGCTTGGCACTCGCCGCACCGTGACTCGTCTCGTGCCTTGCTTATCGCATTCCGACGCTGCCAGCGTCGGCCACCACTTGCCACTGGTCACTTCTTGCCGGGCACAACCAATTCCGTTGTTCCCGGCTTGAAGTAAGGGCCGCTGCCAGTCATTTCGATCTTGGCCTTGGGACGCTGGCGGGCGGCGAGTTGCTCGAAAAGCTGCTCGGTCAGAGCGGAGCGAACGATGTCGCGCACGTCGGCCAGCTTCTTGTCGCCCGGCTTTTCGTCAGTCACGGTGATCAAATGGATCCCGAACACCGTGGCGACCGGTGGGCTGATCTCTCCCTTCTCGAGCGCGAACGCGGCGCGATTGAACGGCTCGACCATCACGCCATGCCGCGCCACGAATCCCAGATCGCCTCCCTGATGCCGGCTTGGCCCGGCCGAGTATTTTTCGGCTGCATCGGCAAACTTGATCTCTCCAGCGAGAATCTGTCTGCGGACTTCTTCGGCCTGCTTGATGAGCGCGGCAACGGCGGCTTCGTTTCCCGCGATCATCGGGCGAAACAGGACGTGGCTTACCCGCAATTCGGTTCCGTCGAACTCGCGGTGATGGGTTTTGAAGAAGGACTCGAGCGCTTCGTCGGTCGCGTGCTTTTGCAGATACCGCTGCCAGGTTAGTTGCCAGGCCAGTTCGGCCCTCAGCATCGATTCGGTCTGGCCGGTCTTGAGGAGGAATTGGTCGAGCGTTTGCATGGAGCGGGCGAGTTCACTCTTGAGCCGCGTGATTTCCAGATCGACTTCGTCCGGCGTGGCGGCGAGACGGGCCTGTTCCACAGCCGCTTGCACGAGCCGGCGATCGATGAGCTGGTTTAGCACGGCCGCTCGAACCGCCGCGGAGCCCTTTTCGGCCGCGGGGGCCGAAGCCGTGAGCGCCGCCAGCGCACGATCCACTTCCAGGCTGAAGATTGGCTTGTCATCGACCGTGGCAAGAATGGCGACCTTCAGCGGCTCTTTCGCTGAATCCGCCGAATTGCGCGATTTCGCCGCCGCCTTCCCCAAGGCGGGGTCCGCCCCGGAAGTCGGCCGCGAAATCACGATCGCAGAACCGGCGAACGCGGCCAGCGCCACCAGCCGCCAAGTGTTTGCGCTTCTCATGGCAACGGGAGGTCCTTCAGCTCGTAGTCGAGCGGTAGGTTGTTGAGCATGGCGGGCGTCTTGTAGACGAAGGTCAGCCCCTCGGGACCATTCGGCAGATCGAACAGATACGCCACCCCGACCTCGTCCTCCGTTTGCTTCGTCGTTTGGAAGCCGGAATGCGAAATCTGCTTGCCGTCGGCGCCGACGAGATAGGCCTCGTTGTTGAAAACCCAGCCGCGGAACGACTCGAGCGCGCCGGCCGTCTTGTCGAAGCGAACCCGCACGCGGACCTCCCAGCCGGCGTCGTTCTGGCGCACCTCGTCGATCGTGACCGTCACATCGGCCTTGTGTTGCTCGACCTGCTTGGCGTTCTTGAGATCGGTGAACTCGAACGACTCCGTCTTGGCCGGCAAAAGCGCTCGCAGCTTCCCTTTGAGCGAAGCGATCTTCCGTGCGCTGCGCGATGGGTTCACCAGCGGAACCAGGAACTCCGTGGCTGTGCCAGTCGCATCGACCGGTCGCTCCAACTGTCCTTCGCGGCCATCGATCTGAATCGCGTTTCCGAGGTCGTCCACGGCATGGAGGTCCGTAAGGGCTTGCTGCAGGATGATCGGTCTCATCCGGGGTTCCCAGGCAATTTCGAGCGTCACCTTGAGTGAGCTATTGGTTCCGGCGGCGTGCAGGTCCCGCTCGGTGGTGAGTCGCGTGGCGTCGAGCCGCAGCGCGCCGGCGTAGGCGGCCCGGCCGAAGCGGGGAAGCTGACTCTCCCCGCGTGCGATGATGCCGAGCGCGTCGTTTTCCGCGAAATGGTAGAGCGTCAGATTGGCTTGGTCGAGCGTCTGGTCGAGGGCCTCCCAGAAGGGCGTTTTCTCGAAATCGACGCTCACTTTCGGATCGGCGGCGTCCTGCCCCATTTGTCGGCGGACATCCTTGAATTTGTTGCCCGCCTGCCTCGTGAATTCGGCGAGCACCTCGGAAAGCGGTTTGTTCGCGGCATGAAGCGTGATCGTGGTCGATTGCGTCGAATGCTCGGCCATTTGCTTTTCGAGCGTCTGGCGGATGCGGGCGACACTGTCGCGCTTCTGGGCATTTGCGGCCGCCGCCCCGTCTTTGAACGTCGGGAGCATTTCGAGGATTATCGGCCCGAGCGAGATCAATTGTTCCTCGGCGTCGTTCCGCTTGCTCAATTCCGGCGATGTCAATTGCTTGACCAGCCGATCGACCTGCGACTGCAATTCCTCGCCGTTCACCCCGCCGGCCGCGGCCGCCACGAGCACGATCGCGATTAGAAGCAGTTTCAAAACCGCCGGGGACTGTCCCCATTTTTCGCCGGGCGCCATCGCCTCGATAGCCGCGGAGAAAAATGGGGACTGTCCCCTTCTCCCAGCGGTTTTGAAATTGCTCCTTAGAAATCGCCACATGATTAAGTTCCGCTGGTGCAGATAAGGACAATATGCCAATTCTAGGCGTTGCCCTGCGGCCGTGCCAGTTGGAAATTTGTGGGCTAAACTTCCAATGGAACGCTCATGATCCACGATACGATGATTACTCCCGCGCAATCAATCTCGTTCGCCGCGCGGGGCCTACTGGGGCGCGGTTTGTTGGCGATTTTCGTCTTGCATAGCGCCGATAGAGCCGTCGCCGCGGAGCCGCCGCGGTTCATGATCGAGGCGATGGTTCGCGGCACGTATGTCGAAGGGGCGCCGCTGGTGTGGTCGGACCAAAAGGTTTGTTTCTTGGCCCGCGACGGGCAATTCTGGGAATTCTCTCCCGACGATGCCGCGAACTACCGAAAGACGGCGTCGTACTTCAGCCCCTATTCGGCCCGCGAAATGCAAGACCGGCTCGAGGCCGAGTTCGGCCGGCGAATGGAAGTGACCGTAACCGGGCATTATGTCGTGGTCCATCCGGCCGGGCAGGCCGAAGTCTGGGCCAAACGGTTCGAGCAGATGTTTCGCGAATTCGTCCACGATTTCGGCGTCCGCGGGATTTCGACGAAGCAGCCCGAGTTGCCGCTGGTGGCGATCGTGTTCACGCGGCAGGAAGATCTGCTGCAATACGCGGTTCGCGACGGCGTTCGGCTCTCGGCCGACGTGCTCGGTTACTATTCGCCAAAGACCAATCGCGTCGCGCTATTCGACATCGGGGCCGGCAAGGCGACGGCAGCCGACTGGCGGCAGAACGCGGCAACGGTGATCCATGAAGCGTCCCATCAGGTGGCCTTCAACGCGGGCGTGCACAATCGCTTCGCCCCGACACCGCGTTGGCTGGCCGAGGGCCTGGGGACGATGTTCGAGACCCGCGGCGTTTGGGACCCGCAGGACTATCCGAAACTGGCCGATCGCGTCAATCGCAGCCGGCTCGCGCAGTTCAAGCAATATGCGGCCGCGCGTCACAAACCGGGGACGATCCAGGAGCTGATCGCCTCGGACCGGCCATTCGAGCAAGACTCTGCCGCGGCCTACGCCGAGTCGTGGGCACTGACGTTCTATCTGGCCGAGACGCAATCGCGGGCTTATGCAGAATACTTGTCAAAAGTTGCCGACCGGCCGGCGTTTGCCACCTACGCCTCTGCCCAGCGCCTGGCCGACTTCATCTCGGTCTTCGGCAACGATTGGCAAATGCTCGATGCGCGGCGCTCGCGGTTCGTCGAAGAACTGCGGTAAGGCGCTTTGCCGTGGCCGCCCCGCCGCGTTATTCTTGCTTGATGGCGGTGCGTTCGGACCCGCGCACTTTGCTGGTGGAGCTTCAGATCTGAATTGACGGGTGCCATGGCCACTGCCCTGGGTGGCCATGCGTCGATGCGACTCATGCCCAACATATCAAAGCAGCATTGAAGCTCCACTAGACCCCCGCCGGCTCGCGCGTTTTCATACTTCGCACTTTGTCCTTCGCACTTGAGTGAGATGTCGATTCGCCGCTCATTAGGTTGGCCGATCACGCTTGGCGTGGTGATGATCGTGCTGCTGGTCGCGCTGACGGTGGGCTGGGTGATCGTTTCGGTCTCGGCGGCGCTGGAGTCTAGCCATCCGGCGGCATATTGGGCCGTGCTGGCCATCGGCGCGACGTTCCTCGTACTCGTGTTGGTCGGCGTAGTTCTTTATCTGACCTTGTCGATCAAGTCGTACCACTTGAATCAACGCCAATCGAATTTCATCGACAGCGTGACGCACGAGCTGAAAAGCCCGATCGCCTCGCTCAAGCTCTGCCTGCAAACGCTCAGCCGGCATCATCTGCCGGCCGAGCAGGAGAGCGACTTCCATCGCTACATGCTCGAAGACCTGCAGCGCCTCGACAGCTTGATCAACCAT
>DASZFO010000076.1 GCA_035939775.1 Pirellulales bacterium
CCGACGCGCGCCATCGGGTCAGTGAAGTGACGCATGAGTCTCCGGGGCAGCAAGCTGAAGAGTCAGCGGCTATTCAGTCCCGTGGTTTAAAGTTGGTCCCCGGATGGTTCATTCGCGTCGATTGTGCGGTAGAATACCGACTCTCCAACGACTCTGAAAGTATTCTGAATGCGTATCGAGCCGACTCCCCTCGCCCCTAAAGGTTAGCCGTGAACAGATTACTAGAGTTCGGCGCCGTAGGTCTCTACCGAGGGTTCGTCGTTCAGGCGATTGTCGCGGCAAGCATCACTTGGCTCGCATATTCTGGAGTTCATCGGCGGGAGAATCTCTGCCTAGGGGCCGAACCCAAAACTGTAGAAAAGTCCGGCTTTACAAATCATTTGATCATCGAGACGAGCCCCTATCTGCTTCAGCACGCCCACAATCCCGTGCAATGGTATCCGTGGGGTCAGGAAGCGTTCGACCGAGCAAAGAAAGAGAATAAGCTGATTTTCTTGTCGATCGGCTATTCGACCTGCTATTGGTGTCACGTGATGGAACGCGAATCGTTTGAAGACGAGAGGGTCGCCAAGCAGCTCAACGATAACTTCATCGCAATCAAGGTCGACCGCGAGGAACGGCCCGAACTCGACGAGCAATACATGCTGGCCAACGAGCTAATGACCGGCGGCGGCGGCTGGCCGAATTCGCTATGGCTCACGCCAGACCGCAAACCGTTTCTGGCAGGTAATTACTTACCTAAAGCCCGCTTTGAACAAGTCTTGACGCACATCGCGTCGACTTGGAAGCAGTCGCCGGACGCCGTGAAAAAGCAGGCCGGCCAACTGGCCGACGCGGTCCGCGCCGCCAGCGGGCGAAATTTCTCGCTCGCGCGGTCACTCGATCAAACCGTGATCGATCAGGCGGTTATGGAAGCGATTCAGGCCTTCGATTCCCAGCACGGTGGTTTTGGCGGCGCACCAAAATTCCCGCCCCACGGTCGCTTGCTGCTGCTGGTGGAAGAATACCGCCGCACGGGCGAAAAGCAGCTGCTCAAGATGATCACGCGCACGTTGGATGCGATGGCCGACGGCGGCATTCACGATCAAGTCGGCGGCGGCTTTCATCGCTACTCGACCGACGCCAGTTGGTTTCGGCCGCACTTTGAGAAAATGCTTTACGACAATGCCCAACTCATGCGTTTGTATACGGACGCGTATTTGCTGACGAAAGATCCACGATATAAGCAGGTGGTTCACGACATTGAATCGTGGGTCAAACGTGAAATGACCGACTCTCGAGGCGGATTCTACTCGGCATTGGACGCCGAGAGCGAAGGCGAAGAGGGAAAGTTCTACTCCTGGAGTTACAGCGCGCTTTTGCAGACGCTTGGCGAGGCTGATGGCCCGATCTTCGCTCGCGAGTATGGCGCTCAACCCAACGGGAATTGGGTCGAGCAACGAAGTGGAAAAAAGCCGGGCACGAACATTCTGTCCCGCAATAGTGTCAGGCAGGGCGGGGCTGGCGATCGCGGCGACACGGACGCCAAGCTCGATGAGAGACTGTCGGCGATGCGGGCAAAACTATTGGCGGTCCGCGACCAGCGTACCCGCCCGCGCCTGGATGACAAGGTCCTCGCCGGCTGGAATGGGTTGATGATCGACAGCCTGGCTTATGCCGGACGAACGCTCGATGAGCCAGAGTATACTGCGACGGCCGTGACGGCAGCCACCTTCATTCTCCATGAGATGTGGAAAGACGATCGCTTGCTGCACACGTATCGGAAGGGTCAAGCGCGCATTCCCGGTTATTTGGACGACTATGCCTACCTGGGCCGTGGACTGATCGAGTTGGAGGTAGCGACCAAAAACGACCTCTGGGGGGCCGCCGCCGAGCAGATCTCGGACTCGATGCTTAAGCAGTTTGCGGACCCCGAGCGTGGCGCTTTTTTCTTTACGCCCTCGGGCGCGGACGGTCCGCTGCTGCGGTCCAAAAACCTATTGGATGGCAGTAACGTGCCAAACGCCAATGGTGTCGCCGCTGAATTGTTGCTGCGACTTGCCACGGAGCGCCATCGCACGGCCTACCAAGAGGTCGGACGCCAGACGCTCACGTCGCTCGCCGGTTTCGCTGCACAGAGGCCTTCGAGCGCCGAAAGCATACTCTTGGCGACCGCTTATCAAATCAGTGCGAAGTCAGCCAACGATGATGAGCACACGGCAAGTGAAGTCGCCACCACTCTGTCGAAGCCCGATGGCGAATCGCACGAGCCGTCAGTCGCGGTCCGACTCTATAGTTCCAAAAGGGCAGTCGCTCCGGGCGAAACATTTCGCGTAATCGTCGATCTCGACATCAAGCGCGGCTGGCATCTATACGCTAGCGGTTCCTCGAAATCGGTTCAGCCCGCGACGGTCGAATTGCAAAAGAGCGAGCGAGCTACCGCCGTGGTCGCGCGGGCGCCTACTGGTCGCGCGCTGAAGGACCAAGCGCTCATGGAGGACGTGTGGATTTTGGAAGGCGTCGCGGAGTATGAATTGAACGTGACGATCGACAAGGATGCGCCTGATGGCCCAGTCGAATTGAAGTTTGAGGTTCAGACGCAGGCCTGCGATAGTCGCTCCTGCCTACGACCTCACAAATCGTTCCTCCGCTTGTCAATCACGGTTGATCACAAAGCCACGGGCCACGGCAACGACCATCCCGAAGTCTTTGACGCCCGGCGCCAAGAATAGGTCAACTTGGCGACCATCTTGATACCGGCCGCAACAACGAAGATTTGCGCCTGCTTTCAACCACTGTCGCCAAGGAAAAATCAATGGACAAGAACGATTTGACTCGCCGCGACGTTCAATCATTGGCAGCCGTCGCATTATCGATAGAATGAATCGTCGATAACAGCAGCACGCGGTTCTCTGGTCCGCCTGCCCGCCGCCCTGGATTGCCGGGGCCGCACTCCGTTGCTCGGAGCCACCAGCACAATCCCCTGTGCTCAAGGTGCGCTCCCATGAAGATCGAGCTGCGGAAACTCTCCGACATCAAGCCCTATCCCCAGAACCCTCGCGTCAATGACGCCGCCGTGGACGCGGTCGCCGCCTCGATCCGCGAATTCGGCTTTCAGCAGCCGATCGTCGTCGATATCGAGGGAGTGATCATCGTCGGCCACACCCGCTGGAAAGCGGCTCAGAAGCTCGGCCTCGACAAGGTCCCCGTTCACGCCGCCAAGGATCTCACACCGGCTCAGATCAAGGCGTACTGAATCGCCGACAACCAGACCAACACGCTGGCCGAGTGGGACGCCGCGCTGTTGCCGCTTGGGCTGCACGACCTCGAGGCGCTCGACTTCGACTTGTCGCTGTTCGGTTTCAACGAAGACGATCGGGCCAAGTGGCTTGGCGGCGACGTAAAAGAAGAGGCCGTCATTAGGTTTTAGCGCTCGTCGCCCTGCACACACGAACCAACCACAACCCCTTGAACTGTCGGTTGACGAGGAATTGAATTAGAGCTACTTTCCACGGCAGCAAGGCGTTTCGAACCCGTCTCATCTAACTGACCTTTCGGTCCTCGGAGTGCCTTGTCCATGGCGCTTGGCCTTTCGTTCCGTGCGCTTCGTGCTCGCCGTCCGTCGTCAGTCGCTCCATTGTGCTTAGGCCGTCGGCGCCGCGCGCGCTCGGGCATCCGCTTGGCATTCGAGTCGCTCGAATCCCGTTGTCTGCTGAGCGGTTCTGGGTTTCAGTCGATCGGCGAGATTGGCAATAGTTTCAGGAATCCCACCGAAGGGACTTCCGGCATTGATCTGCTCAGCGTGGCTGCGACCGGGTCTGCCGACGCGTTCAACAAGCCCTCGCTGGCCAACGATTTAGGCGACTTCGCGATCAGAGATACTCCTAATAGTCAAACCGATCCCGGCAATTGCGATGCAATCGTGAAGCGCGGCGGCGTGGAGTACCGGTTTGCCTCGTCGATGCCAGCCGGCGAAAGCGAGGTTGTGAAAGCGCAGATGGTTCAGGCCGCATTCAATTTCGCCAAAGCCGGCGATGTCGTGACGATCGAACCTGGAACATTTGACTTCGGACAAGGTGGACCCTATGACTTGCCGCCCTGCCTCGTAAAAGGGTCTGGGCGGGGTGTCACGATCCTCAAGTCGGAAAAGATCATCGACGCTGACGGCGTCACGCCTGGCCAGAGCGAAGGCGTCAGCTTCGCCTTGCAACAGGGCACGATCCTCGAGGATTGCACTCTCATCACGACGCCTTCGAATCTCGGCCAGGATGGCGGATGTGTCGGTTTTCTCTCGACAACAACGTACGCCCATGCGATCGTGCAGCGCTGCGAGATTCAGGCGAATGATTGGGCGGTCTACAACTGGTCGCCCGGAAATACGCTGCTCTTGATAGATTCGACAGTCACGTCCGGTCGCGTCTGCATCGCCGCCGAGAACTCTGGCGACGGCCAGCAGTTCTATATTGTGCGATGCAAATTGATTGGCGACGCCTCGCTGAGCAGTAGCATCGGAGCGACGTCGGATCAATCTGACGGTGGCGTTTTTGGCGTGGTCGCACGCGGCGGAAAAGTTCAACTAACCGACTGCGAAATCTCGCTCAAGGGCAGGGCGTCGACTGGGCCATCATGGACGCCGCGCACGTGCGGCGTAACTGACGTCGGCGGGGACAACGCAGACCCTGCCGGCGTCGATGAGATCGTGCTATGGAATCTCAGGTGCAATATCGACCCCAACGGCTGCGATCCAATGCAGTGCTTCGACTTGGACTTGAAATATCCCTACGTCCAAGCTCAGCTTCAAGCGACGCCTGGCTGGGGTTCGGCGGCCGATGGAACGCTTTCGAGAAGTTGGTCATGGCCTTACATTCTCACCAGTGTTGACAACGGCAACGGCACTGGCGCCGTCGCAACGATCTCCGGCAGCGCTACGGGTAGCCTGAACACGGTCTATACTCAGCTAGGCGGAATGACGAGTTGGGCGTCGTCTGGCTCGCGCACGAGCGACGGGGACGTCGAGACGAACCGCGTTAGCTTGTCGAGGGACCCGTTGAAAGACCGCCCGGTCCCGAAAAGGTTGCCCAGGACGGTTGAGTCCCATCCGCTTTTCACGCCAGCGTTGCGCCACGAATTGGATGCTGACGGGTTAGCTTTCGACGGTTTGCCGGAAACCAGCGGCGGGCGTGGTTAAGGTTTTTGGGCGCGCGGGTCCCATCGGCTCACTTCAAATTGACCTCCACGAAAACTCTAGGACTGGAACATAACTGGCATCGAGACGTGAGAGGGGGCCTACGCTACGCGACCGAGGACGAGTTGCGACAGATGGAGCAGGACCTGCCGCTGCTCTCCCCGGCGACGTTCGTCACGGCGACGAGCCAGGGGAAGTGGCGGATCGCCCGGCACCTGGCCTACCTGGACCGAGTGCTGACTGAGGCGATCGACGAGGCGGAAGCCGGGCGGGTCTACGGCGTGATCGTCTCGATGCCGCCCCAGCAGGGCAAAAGCGAATTGTGCAGCAAGTATCTCCCGGCCTGGTATCTGGGGACGTTTCCGGATCGGCGGGTGATCCTCACCAGCTACGAGGCCGACTTCGCCGGCGGCTGGGGACGGAAGGCCCGCGATCTGCTCGAGCAGTACGGTTCGATGTTTGGCGTGAAGGTCTCGAAGCGCTCGAAGGCCGTCAATCGCTGGGACATCGAGGGGCGCGAGGGCGGGATGACTGCGGCTGGCGTCGGCGGACCGATCACGGGCAAGGGCGCGCACCTGTTGATCATCGACGACCCGATCAAGAATGATGAAGAGGCCCGCAGCCCGGCGATCCGGCAGAAACAATGGGACTCGTGGCAATCCACCGCCAGCACGCGCTTGCGCCCCGGCGCCTTGGTGGTCGTGATCCAAACCCGCTGGCATCGGGACGATCTGACCGGACGGTTGCTCAAGGAAGCCAAGGAGAACGGGCAGAGGTGGTGGTCCGTCAAGCTGCCGGCGTTGGCCGAGGCCGACGATCCCTTGGGACGCCAGCCGGGCGAGGCGCTGTGGCCGGAGTTTTACCCGACGGAGAAGCTGGAGAAGACCCGGTCGGCACAGACGATTTATTACTGGCGGTCGCTCTACCAGCAGGACCCGATCGCCGAAGGGGGTCTGGAATCGCCCGAGTCGTTCTTCGGCCCGCACATCTGGTTCGACGAGCGGCCGGGCTCCCATCTCTGTCGGGTCGTGGCGCTCGATCCCAGCAAGGGGCGGGACTCGAAGCACGGCGACTATTCAGCGTTCGTCATGCTCGCTTGGGGTCCGGATGACATGCTCTACGTGGACGCCGACCTGGATCGCAGGCACACGTCGATCATCACGGAGACGGCCTTGGATATCCAACTGCAGTTCCGCCCCGACTTCTTCGGTGTCGAGACGAACCAGTTTCAGGAACTGCTCGCCGAAGACATGATCCGCCGAGCGGAGGAGCGCGGCATTGAACTGCCGGTCGACACGGTCGAGAATATGGTGCCGAAGGTGGTCCGCATTCGACGGCTCACGCCGCTATTGTCCCAGCGGCGGTTGCGGTTCAAGGCGGGCTCGAAGGGAGCGAAGCTTCTGGTCGAGCAGTTGCGGGACTTCCCCTGCGGCGAACACGAAGATGGCGCAGACGCGCTAGAAGTTGCTATTCGACTGGCCAGTGAGATGTTGACTCGACAAGCCGAGGAAGAATTACTCTCGCGACCGATCTACCTTCCGCCCGAGTACCGCGCGTCGTATTGAAGTCCGTCGAAAGAGAACCGTCGGCGCCAGCCGGAGCCTTGGGGAATCCTGATTGATTGATTGTGTCTCGTCGCGCCGTTCGACACGTCGGTCGATCAAACCGATGCGCGGTAGCGAGCGGCTCGATAGCGATCAAGACCCGCCGAAGACCAAGGCAAGAAGTCAACTACGTGCGGCGACGTGCTGGACACGACCATTCATGTCGGAGCGGCGGTAGTCGCGTCCCCTTTTCCTCGCGTTAGGCCACCAGACCACGAAGCTGGCATGCGTTGCTGTCGCAAGAGGTAGTGGCTGAGTCGGCCCTTTTTGGCAAAGCCTATCGCCATAAGTCTTTGAGGGGATAGGATTTTTCGTTTGCGACGCGAAGGCTACGACGATAAAATTCAGACCCGGTCGCCATTCGAGTTTCGCTACGCAAAGTCATGATTCAATGCCTGGGAGGGAACCATGCTCGGGAGACTGCGTTCAAAAGGAAAGTTCGGATCGACCTTGCATGCGCTTTGCCATTGGAGCGACGCAAGAGAGGTAGAGATAATGCGTCGAGAGAAAGGTTCAAAGAGGAATTGGGACGCCCTGGGAGCGTTGCTCATTGTCGCGATGGTGTCGCTCTGGCTGGGTATGGGAACGGCCAGGGCCCAGCAGCCGCCAGGTACCACCTTGATATACGCCGGCTACAACAGCTTCGTCACCGACGGGAATCTTTCCAACGCCAACGAATGGTATAACCCGGTCAGTGGTAATCCTTATAATGCGGTTCCCGGCGCATCGGACGCCGCGACCGTCGTGGACGGAACGTTCGGCCCCCAGTTCAAGATTCCAAACGGCACGGTTACAGGCAGCCTGAACTGCTGGGGCGCCGGCTTCAACGCAAGAGAGGAGCCGCTGACCATCGACGCTTCGGCCAGTACCGGCGCAGGCGGACTGGCGATTTCCGGCGACCCTTACGGCCCCAGCGCTGCAAACCTTCAAGTCGCGGCATCTACTACTGGCCCGGCCTCTACCCAGGCCGCCGTCAACATTAACGCCGCGCTGACCGCCGGCGCCTGGATGTATGCCGGCGGCAACACGCAGATCAACAATACGAGCGTGAGTTCCAAGGGCTTGGTTGTCGTAGGGACGTCCCAGCTCTCTCTCAACTCCGGTGCCACGCTCACGACGGGTGCGGTCGGTAAGATCCCTCCGGCCAGTAAGGGGGCGGATTTTTATTCCA
>DASZFO010000077.1 GCA_035939775.1 Pirellulales bacterium
TTGCGCGCTAACTGGCTATTCCTGACGCCGTTTTCCTCGCCAATTGGCCTCTTGGTTCGTCAGCGGCTCCCCGTATACAGAATGCCGAAAACGCTGTCGTGCGCGATTTTCAGGCAATGCGATGGAAAATCGTGGAGTTCCCCATGGATTCGAATGACCACGGTTCCCTTCTCAACCTCATTATGATCCCAGCACTTCGTCACCGGCGATTCGTCGGCGTCAAGAATATCTAAGCCCGCGAGAAAAAGCTCGTCCCATGCAGGCGCGGACTTTACCAAATACGATTTACGTTTTGAGCGCCCGCACCAAATTGTTCGCCACGGCTGCAGACCTAAGTTCACGATTCTCGTCGCAACGAAATCCACCGGAAGATCCAAATGATTCGAAATATGGACGACAAGATCCATCGACGGACGACTACGCTTTAGTTTCTCAGCCAGCCATTCTCTCGGCAAAAGAATCTCGTCCGCACCGAGATCGCAAAGCTGCTCAATTAAGCCGTGCGCGATCCGCTTTTTCACGTTGCTCCCGGCCGCGCGAGCCATAGCGACACGGTCCTTCTCCAGCACGAGATGGACAAGCTCGTGGGCAATCGTGTGGCGCCGACTCCACTCGTCAAGATCGCCATTAATTTCTATTTCAACGTCGCTCCCCGACAACATTAGCCTGCCGCGCATTGCAAGCGGGACGATCGCAACGCGTTGCACGCCCAAGTGCTTCGCCAGTCGCTTCAAATCCGTCGGCGGAGCGTCCGTCCCAGCGGCGATTAATTCTCGTCTGACGAGGCGCATCGCCTCGGCTTGAGTCGCTTTGCTCTTGCTCCGCTGTTCAGCGGCGGAGTCGAGCAAGCGGTTATAGAACCGAACGTCGAAGTATCGCTGATCTCGGCTGCCGTTCAGCATGGCGTCAGGCCTCTTATTTTCGGTCGGCGTCGTCTGGAAAAAGCTGTAGGCGGCGTCCTCCTCTTTCTTCGGATTCTCTTAGGTGGCGCGCCTCCAACGCCCTGTGGCGTGCAACCCACTGGTCTTCGCTGATATTCGTCCCTTCGCCGCTCGCCGCTAACTGCCGCAAATAGTCGTCACGAAGATCGATGAACGAGTCCGCGTTCCAACCCGCCTTCTTTGCGGTGTTTTCGAGTCGCTTTAAATTCGCGTCCGGTGTCGTCATATTACGCGAGGCTTTGGGCATTTCGTCGCCGAAAAGGTCATTTAGCGAGGCGCCTAAGGCGACGGCAATCCGTTCGATCAGGTCAATCGATGCGCTCTGATAATACCCCTTTTCGATGGCCTCGAGCAGTCGGGGCGAGACGCCCAATGAATCCGCGAGATCGCCGGGCGAGCCGTACCCCTTTCTCGTCCGCAAGGTTGTAAGACGGTGTCCGAGCGGTACCGCGCCGCCAGCATGGACGAGCGTCTTCCAACGCCGAACCGTACCGAGATTGGCGCCTAGGGACCTCCGCAGCTTGCGCTCCAGGTCCTCTGGCGTCGCGTACGTGATATCGTCGAGGAGGTGCGCAGGACTGCCCGTCACCATCCGCGAAACCGTGCTACTATCCTCGCGCACGAGGAGGATTGTCGGAATGCTGTGACTTGTCGCAATCTCGATTTCTTGTCCAACGCCGAAACTCGGTCGATTGGCGATCACGAAGAGTAAGTCAGCGGCAACAACTCGCTCGCGGTCAAGCCGATAGACGACGCGCGGATCAACGCCTTTATTCAACTGCGGATCGGTAGCCTTCCGAGGCTGGTACACGTAAAGGCCGTACTCCTTGGCGGTCTCGGCGATCTTACTGGATACGAACATGATCGCTTCACGAGAATCGGGGTCCAAGCCGGTTAATGCCGTGGCGATGTACCCGTGAAGCGGCTCAATAGGTTCCACGCTTGCGAGTTCCGAGTTCGCACGCTCCAAAAGACTCCGAACGTCCGCGCACGTACCCGGTCGCTTTTCCGGCAATTTGTTCAAGAGTTTCTGCGCCGCGTCAAAGAGAATGGAGGACACGCCGTCTGTCGCCTTCACAGCGGGATCAAAACGCGGATTGTCGGTCTCGATCAAGCGGGTGAGGCGTGCCCACTGTCCCTCATCCGCGAATACCTGCTCCCCGTGCAGTAGCGCATAAATAATGGTTCCCAGGGAATACAAATCAGTCCGATCGTCGTAGCTGCGGCCAAAAAGCATCTCGGGGGATGAATTCCGGATCGTCCCGATGAAACTTTCCTCCGGCGTCAGACGCGAGTCTGAGAGGATCTGTACAACACCCAGGTCCATCAACTTCACGTCGAAATTGGACGTCACTAATGCGTTTGCAGGTTTGATATCACGGTGACGAACCCCGTTGTCATGAAGATGCGAGACGGCGCTTAGCAATTGACTGACAAACCGCATGACCAACCGCCGGGGAGCGGGGTGGAATTGCTCAATCCATTTGTCGAGCGGAATTCCGTCGACATACTCCATCACCAGGAACGGCGCTGAATCGGACGTTCCGGCGGGCACGTATTCGTGCATCCGCACGAGATTCGGGTGGGAAAACTGCGACCCAACTTTGAACTCGCGCTCTATTCTGTCGAACTGCCGCGCTTGTTGAAGGATTTCAGGCTTGTAGCGCTTGATTGCAACGAGATCACCAGGGCGAGCGTACGCCTTCGGCGCGACCGGCGTTGCAAGAAAAACTTCGCCCGCGGCGCCTTCGCCCAATTTATCCACGACCCTGAAGTCGCCGATCTGCTCAGTCATGACACTCGCCCCCGATTGTTTAATTTCGCGCTGAGCGCGGGGAATGTGCATTCGACGCCGCTCAGTATTCGTCCGTTTAGTCTCTCATATTCTGCGGTCCTGTGCTTGCCGTCGTCCTCCTTACGAACATCCCATGCTGTTGCCGCAGTTGTAGCAGAGGTAGCAGTTGCCGCTGCGCACTGTGATCGAGCCGCAGTTGTCGCAGCTTGGGGCGTCGAGTTGGAATTTGGCGAATTGCTCGCTTTGCGTCGAGAAGTGGCCCCCGTTGAGATCGACTTTCATCGCCACGCCGGCGCGCTCGAGGAGGGCCGCGTCGGGGCGGGATGGGGACTGGGGGCTGGGGGCTGGGGGCTGGGAAGTCGAGCGTGCCTTTTTTTCTGGGCGCTTTTGCGCGGTTGCCCCCTCACCCCGGCCCTCTCCCGCCAGGGGAGAGGGAGATGAAGTTGGCGCGCTCCGTTGGATTGTCGGTCCGGTTGAATGCTTGGCTGCCGGCGCTTTTGTCAGGCCGCGGGCCTGACCTACGGGCTTGGAACTGGTCCGGGGTGTGACCACCCCGGCTCGTTGTTCGTCGCCAAGCAGTCCGCGCTGGTCTTCAATCGGCGCGTCGTCGCTCTTTGGGATCACGGTCGGGCCTTCGTCGCCGAGAAGGCCTTGCTGCGCTTCGCGGAAGCCGGGTAGGAAGGTGATCCCCAGCCAGCGGAAGATGTAGTCGACGATGCTCTTGGCGATCCGGATGTCCGGGTTCTTGGTGTGCCCCATCGGCTCGAAGCGGGTGTGTGAGAACTTGTTCACATACACTTCGAGCGGCACCCCGTATTGCCAGCTCATCGAGACGGCCGTGCCGAAGCAATCCATCAGCCCGCCGATCGTGCTGCCCTCCTTGGCCATCGTGATGAACAGCTCGCCCGGCCGGCCGTCTTCATAGAGGCCGACCGTGATGTAGCCCTCGTGCCCGGACACGCTGAACTTGTGCGTGATCGAGTTGCGAGTGTCCTGCAAGTGCTCGCGGCGCGGGACGGCGGCTTGTTTGGCGGCCGCCTTATCCCCTTCGCTCGAAGTGGAAAGCGGTTGACTCTCCTTCGAACCGTCGCGATAGATGGCCAGGGCCTTGAGGCCCAGCCGCCAGCCTTCGAGATAGGCGCTGGCGATGTCGGCCGGGGTCGTGTCGCGCGGCATGTTCACCGTCTTCGAGATGGCCCCCGAAAGGAACGGTTGGGCCGCGGCCATCGTCAGCACATGCGCCCGCCAGCCGATCGACCTGGTGCCGTTGCGCGGTTGGAAGGCACAGTCGAACACGGGCAGGTGCTCCGGCTGCAATTCCGGGGCGCCTTCGATCGTGTCGTGCTTGTCGATATAGGCCAGGATCGACTCGATCTGCGGCTCGTCGTACCCGAGGGTCTTGAGCCCCAGCGGCACCGTTTGGTTGACGATCTTGAGCATGCCGCCGCCGGCAAGCTGTTTGTACTTCACCAGGGCGATGTCCGGCTCGATCCCGGTCGTGTCGCAATCCATCATGAAGCTGATGGTGCCGGTCGGGGCGAGCACGGTGGCCTGGGCGTTGCGGAAGCCGCTGGCGCGCCCGGCGTCGAGCACTTCGTCCCACAGACTGCGGGCCGCTTCCTTCAAATCGCCGGGGCAGGCTTCGTCGATTCGCTCGACCGCGTCGCGGTGCATCTGCATCACGTGCAGCATCGGATCGCGATTGATCTCGAACGAATCGAACGGCCCGACCGCCGCGGCCAATTCGCTGCTGGTGAGGTTCGCGGCGCCGTGCAGCAGGGCCGTGATCGCCCCGCAAAGGCCGCGCGCGGCGTCTGAATCATACGGCAAGCCGCTGGCCATGATCAGGCTGCCGAGGTTCGAATAACCCAGCCCGAGCGGGCGGAAGCGATGGCTGTTCTCGGCGATCCGCTTGGTCGGATAGCTGGCATGATCGACGAGGATTTCCTGGGCGATGAAGTAGATGCGGCACGCATGATGGAACCGGTCGACGTCGAACGAGCCATCCTCATTGCGGAACTTCATCAGGTTGATGCTCGCCAGGTTGCAGGCCGTGTCGTCGAGGAACATGTACTCCGAGCAAGGATTCGAGGCGTTGATCCGCCCCGAGTTCGGGCAGGTGTTCCAGTGGTTGATCGTCGAATCGTATTGCACTCCAGGATCGCCGCACGACCAGGCGCATTCCGACATTCGGCCGAGCATCTCACGGGCCGGCCACGATGGCCCGGCCTCGTTCGGGTTCGTGACCCAATGCGTGACCCAGGGCTTGTCTTCGGTGACGGCCTGCATGAACTCGTCGGTGACGCGCACCGAGAGGTTCGCGTTCTGGAACATGATCGAGCTGTAGGCCTCGCCGTTGAAGTTGGCCTCGTAGCCTCCCTTCTCGATCAGCACCAGCGCCTTCTTCTCCTCTTTGGCCTTGCACTCGATGAACTCCATGATGTCGGGATGGCCGACCTTGAGCGATTGCATCTTGGCGGCGCGGCGCGTCTTGCCGCCGCTCTTCACGACCGCGGCGATCTGATCGTAGACGCGCATGAACGAAAGCGGGCCGCTCGGCCTGCCGCCCCCCGAGAGCTTCTCGCGATGCGAGCGCAGCGTGCTGAGATCGGTCCCCGTGCCCGAGCCGAACTTGAACAGCATGGCCTCGCTGCGGGCGAGTTCCATGATGTCTTCCATGTCGTCTCTGACGCTCTGAATGAAGCAGGCGGAGCCTTGCGGGTATTCGTACGGGTTCTCCGGTTGGTTGACCGTCTCGGCCACCGGGTCCCAGTGCCAATTGCATTGCGCCCCTTTGACGCCGTATTGATGATAGAGGCCGACGTTGAACCAGACCGGGCTGTTGAACGCCCCGTGCTGGTGCAGGCAGAGCCAAGTCAAGTCGCGGTAGAAATTCTCGCCGTCTTCGGCGCTGGCGAAGTAGCCGTCTTGCAGCCCCCAATCGGCGATCGTGCGACTGACGCGATGGATGATCTGGCGGACGCTATTCTCGCGCTGCGGCGTGTTGATCTCGCCATAGAAGTATTTGCTGACCACCACGTTCGTGGCCAACTGGCTCCAAGACTTGGGGATCTCGCAATTGGTCTGCTCGAAGAGCACGCCCCCCGATTCGTCCTTGATCGCCGCGGTGCGCTGGTCCCACTCGACGGTGTCGAACGGATCGGCAATATCGGTTGGGCAAAAGACCGGCTCGACGGCCAGGCCTTCCGGGCGGCGCCGGGCAGAATGGCGACGCGAACCACTGGTCTTGGAAATGGGGTTTTTCATGCTACCGAGTTCGGCTCGGGCCATTGTTCAGCTCCTTCTGGAAAAGAATCCTGAGCATCCGTTCGATAGTATACTTCAGTATACTAAACCAAAGTCCCTTTCGGCACCCGCCACACAAGATTATAAGGCTTTTGGAGGCCAGGAATCCGGCCCCGTGCGATCGTTCCACCCATTGGTGGCAAATTGTGTCGTTTGTGCTAGCAGAACTCAACAGGTTGTGGTCGATGCTCACAATACCACAACATACAGCGTGAGGGGCTAGTTTACAAACTTTCTCCTCCTCGTCAACAGGAGTCCAAAATCGGGTTCTAAGGCCTTGCAGGGAGGGGGTTTCGGGCGGCGGATGCTAGCACGGCCCGCCGCGCGGTCTCAAGGTCGCCAGGGCGGATTCGCGCTCGTTTTTCCGGACGATTTGGAGCTTCGTTGACGCCGCGCTAACGCACTCTAAACACGCGGAAAATTTTTTGGCGTTTTTTCGCCCGGCCGACATGAATCGATGGTGGTCGTCCTTCAAAAGAACCGGAGGAAACAGAGAGTTTGATTCGCGACTTGCCGGTCTCTCCGTTCCCTCTGTTTGCTCCTCTTCATCCGTTTTGGATTTCTCGTATGAGGAGTCAGCGTCTACTCGGCATCGGGAGCGGATTTGGTAGAATTGCGGCTGCCCGATGACCCTAAGCTGAGCGCCAGCGTGATGTCGCCGATCTAGCCAGTTTTACCTGAACTTGAACGATCCCGTACCACCCCAAAAAAAATCCCGCATAGTTCTCTTGCTAACTCAAAAGACCGCCGATATACTGTTCAGGAGTTCAGTAACTCGGCCGCGACGGATTGGCGATTTTCGCGCTCGTTTCCGCCGGCTTTTCGAGATCTCGAGCCAAAAGGACTGTGACCATGGTAACCGCCACGAAAACGAACAATCGCATGGCCAAAAAAGAGACCGTTCCCGGCAAGTCGTCCACGAAACACGATCCGCACCAGGCCGGCGAGACGCTGATGGAAGAGAATCCGGCGCTCAAGAACGCGGTGGCGCAGATCGAAAAGCAATACGGCGAAGGCTCGATCATGCCGCTGGGAACCGGCATGAACGGACCGATCGCGGGAATCCCCACCGGCAGCCTCTCACTCGACATGGCGCTCGGCGGCGTCGGCGTGCCCAAGGGGCGGATCATCGAGATCTTCGGCCCTGAATCGAGCGGCAAGACCACGCTCGCCCTGCACGTCATCGCGCGGGCGCAGAAGGCAGACGGAATCGCCGCCTTCATCGATGCCGAGCACGCCCTCGATCCAAGCTGGGCCAAGAAGCTGGGTGTGGAGTTGGAAACGCTGCTCGTGAGCCAGCCCGGCAGCGGTGAAGAGGCGATGCACATCACCGAAATGCTGATCCGCTCGAACGCCGTGGACGTGATCGTCATCGACTCGGTGGCGGCGCTCGTTCCGCAGAAGGAACTGGATGGCGACATGGGCGATTCGCACGTCGGCTTGCAGGCCCGGCTGATGAGCCAGGCGATGCGCAAGCTGACCGGCGCGATCTCGAAGAGCAAGACCTGCGTGATCTTCATCAACCAGATTCGCGAGAAGATCGGAGTGATGTTCGGCAGTCCGGAAACCACCCCCGGCGGCCGGGCGCTTAAGTTCTATAGCTCCTGCCGGATCGACGTGCGCCGGATCGGCCAGCTCAAGGAAGGGGAGGAAGTGGTCGGGCAGCGGGTGCGGGCGAAGGTGGTCAAAAACAAGGTCGCGCCGCCGTTCCGAGTCGCCGAATTTGACATGATGCATTCCGATGGCATCAGTTACGAAGGAGACGTGCTCGATCTGGCGATGGTGCAGAAGATCGTCGTGCGGTCCGGCACATGGTTCCGCTATGGCGATCTTCAACTTGGCCAGGGTCGCGAGCGCGTGCGGGCGTATCTCCGCGAGCATCCCGAGCTGACCGAAGAGCTGCGAACCAAGATCATGGAATCCGGCGCGCCGGCGGCGATCGCCGCGGCGCCGGCGGCAGACACGGAGGGCGACGGTGCGGCGACCGAGTGACAGGATGAAGAATGCGAAGCCCGGAGCGATCTCGAGTCTGACCGCCCGCTTCCCGACCTCCGCACAGCGGTGAACGAATGGCGACAACGAAGTTGACCCGCGCGTCGTTTGTGGCGTTGCTCGCCGCCGTAATCGCGCTGATGCCGAAACCCCTTTGGGCTCAAGAACCGAACGGCCTGCAAGCTGCCGCGGCCATTGAGGGCGCTCTGGTCGATGCGATTGCCGGATCAGAGAAATCGGTCGTGGCGATCGCGCGGGCCGATGTCGACGATCCTGCGGCACAGAGCCGTGTGACGATTAGCCGCGGGCCGGCTGGCGGTGGATTGGAGGCCGGGCTGCCGCAGGTGCAGGCGCCGCGCTCGCCCGGCGATCCCGATTTCATTCCGGATGCGTATGCCACGGGCGTGATCGTCGACCGTCACGGCCTGATTTTGACCTATTACCACGTGCTGCGATTGAAGAGCCAACACTATGTCACAACGCCCGACCGCCGAGTTTATGCCGCCCACATCAAGGCGGCCGATCCGCGCAGCGACCTGGCGATTCTCGAGATCGACGCCGACAACCTCACACCGATTCGTTTCGGAGATGCGACCGGTTTGAAGAAGGGGCAGATCGTCATCGCCCTGGGCAACCCGTTTTCAATCGCTCGTGACGGGCAAGTGAGCGCCAGTTGGGGCATTGTCTCGAATCTTTCACGCAAGGCGCCACCCGACGATCCCAACCAATACAGTCCGACCGGCAAGGATAAGCTCTATCATTTCGGCACTCTGATCCAGACGGACGCCAAGCTGAATCTGGGCACCAGCGGCGGGGCGCTCGTGAATCTCCGCGGTGAGATGATTGGACTGACCACGTCGCTCGCCGCCACCGCCGGCTACGAGCAGGCCGCCGGCTACGCGGTGCCGGTCGACGACACGTTTCGCCGCGTCGTCGATGCGCTCAAGGAAGGGCGCGAGGTTGAATACGGCTATCTCGGGGTGACGCTGGAAAACCTCAAGGATTCCGAGCTTGCCAAGGGGGCGCACGGAGCGCGAGTGGAAATCGTGCAAGGGGGATCGCCGGCCGAACGCGCCGGATTGCACCGGACCGACATCGTCACCCATGTGAACGATCAGTCGATCTTCGACGCCGATGGATTGATGCTCGAGGTCGGGCGGCTACCGGTCGAGTCGCAGGTGCAATTGACCGTGCGCCGCGACGATCGGGAGCAAAAGATTCACGTCGAGCTGGCGAAATACCCGGTGCGTGGGGTCAAGGTCGTGACCGCTCCCTCGCCGGCGTGGCGCGGGCTGCGAGTCGATTACGCCACGGCGCTGCCCAGCGACACGCGCCGCTTGCCGTACGATCGCATTAGCCCCGAAGGCTGCGTGGTGATTACGGAGGTGGAAAAAGACAGCCCCGCCGCCGCCGCGCAGCTCCAAGTGGGCATGTATGTCACGCAAGCCGGCGGCGCTTCAGTGCGCACTCCCCGCGAATTCCAAGCGGCCGTGGCTGGCAAATCGGGCGACGTATCCCTGCGCGTTTTCGCCGGCGCCGAGGTGAACTCCACGGAGGTTCGCACGGTCAAGCCGACGGCCGGTTAGAACTTCGCCATTTTCTCTAGCTATGCATCCGCGGCTCATCGTCGCCGTGGGCGACGATCTCGGCCTCCGCCGCGGCGAGTTCTTCGAGCCGCTCATGAACGAGTTCATCCGATCCGAAGAGCTTGGCCAGCCGAACGTAGGTGCTATGATGCCGCGCCTCGCTCTCGAAGAGATTGTCGTAGAATGCCGCGAGCGTTCGATCGGATAGCCGCTCGCGGAGCAGGCCGAAGCGTTCGCACGAGCGGGCCTCGATCAGTCCGGCAACCAGCAGCCGATCGACGGCCTTCCGCGGCTCCTGCTTCGAGACGAGTTCATTGAGCTGCCGACCGTAGCTGCTCGGCGTCAAGCGGCGAAATCGAATCCCGCGGCTGACGAGCAAATCGAGCACCATTCGGAAATGTTCGAGTTCCTCAGTGACGATCGCCGACAGCTCGCGGCAGAGTTCCACGCGATCGACATAGGCGAAGATCAGGTTCAAGGCCGTCCCGGCCGCCTTCTTCTCGCAATGCGCATGATCGATCAGCAGCAAATCCAAATACCCCGCAACCTGCTCAAACCACCGCGGCGAGGTGCTCGACTTGAGACTTAGCATGGCGCTCAATACCAACCAGGCTCGATCGAATCTGCGGTGGCATCGCACACGAGCGACTGCTCCGCGCCTCAAAACATCACCTCGATGCCCATCAGCTTCCAATCTTAACGAGTTGCCGCGTGTCTACGACAGAATCGTATTGACACTCATCGGTGAGCCATTTTGGCGCAACGCTTCGAGCGATGAGAAGCTTGGCTGCTCGGTACCGGCATGTACCGCATGGAGTCCATCTGAAAGACTGCAACGCTAGCGCGCCAGGTCGGGCAGCGGGATTTTGTTCGAGAATCTCTAGGAGGTCCATTAAGAACCAGTGGCGCTCGACTGGATCGTCAGGAATGCGTAGATTCGCGAGCAGTATGTCCTCATCGCCCGGTCGAAAGTTTCTAATCAAGAGCGCTAGGGACTTCGGTTCACCAGCGGGTGTTTGCAAATGGTCCAGTGCGAACTTGCGAATTGAAGAGTGCGCATTCTGTGCAACTGTCGAATATGCTCGCCTCCGTACTCGTTCGTCTTCATGCTCCAAGAGCCCCAGCAACCGCTCATCGAATTGCGGCAGAGGGCGGTTAGAGAAGACATGCAGATAGTTTATGATCACGCCCGGGGCATGGCTGTTGAACAAGCGATCCAGAACTGCTTTCAGGTCGTCTTGCCTGGCGTACATTCCCCAGCCTCGAAAATGGCCGGCGCCTTTCTGCGCGTTTTCCGCGGTTCGCACGATTTCGCTCAACGTAATACGGCGCATTCGATCAGCATGGGCCTGTCTCGGCTCGCGTACCGTCGTCTCCGCGTACGTCCGCCATCTCTCAAGAAAACAACGAACTTCTGGCGACGCTTCCGCTTCACGAGCAAGAAGCTCGACGGCTTTCGACTCGCCAAGCTGCTCGATGGCGGAATCCATCATAGCCATATCATCCAAATCCCATTCTCGATTGAGCAGGCGCTCGCCTCTGGCTCTGGCAACGAAAAGAAATCCTGCTTCCGCGTCGAGTTCGATTAATTCCTCTTCACCAAGCCATGGGCAATCCGGCAATGGTTTTTCAGCAACTATCTCCTGCAGGCGATGACGAAATCTGTCGTCGCCATTCATAGCGTAGAAAACGCAGAATTGGCAAAGCTGTTGAGCGTTAACCTCGTAATCGACCGATTGCAAGGATTTGAGAATCGGTTCCCGAAATCTGTCGACAACGGCGCTGGCTTCCATAATTTGCCACAACCAAGAGCCGCGCGCATCTTCGCACTGTTTGTCGTATCGCAAGTCGGTCAGGCACGCATTGAGGAGAATCGTTTCATCCCTACCTTTACCGTTCTTCGCCCACCGAAGTGCTCGCCCGAGACCTTTCTGAAGCGCATCCTGCCAATCGGCCCCATCAGGGACTTCACCAGGCTCGATATCCGATCTGGACATCATCACTTCTTTCGATTCAACGCCGTCACATGAAAGATTCGAGAGCGAATCGCTCGCCGTTTGTCATTTGCTCCTTTGGCGACTTCGGTTCCCCGAAGTGAGGGCCTCGTGGACTCCGTTCTGCTTTCCTCGACCCCTGGCCTCCGGCTTCCGGCCTCTGTCCTCCGCCTGGCCGGTGAGTTCGAAGAGGAAGCGGCTGGGGTCGGTGGGGCGGCTTTTGCCCCATTTCATGCGGCCCAGCGCGAGTGAAAGGGTCAAACGGTCTTGTGCGCGGGTGATGCCGACGTAGCAGAGTCGCCGCTCTTCTTCGATCGCCGCGCCGCCGTCGGTCACGGCCCGATGGTGCGGCAGCAAGCCCTCTTCCAGGCCCACTAGAAAGACCTGCGGGAACTCCAAGCCCTTGGCGCTGTGCAATGTCATCAGCGCGATGGCGTTGCGGGCGAGCTGCGACTCCTTCTCGTCGGCATCCTCCCGATCGCCCAGCGCGATCTCGTCGAGGAATTCGGCCAGGCGGGGCCGCTTCGAGCGCTGTTGATAACGGCCCAGCGCGTTGACCACCTCCTCGACCGCCGCCCACCGCGATTGCTCCTCATCCGGATCCTTGTAAACCCGAGCCAACTCGCGGCGATAGCCGATCTCCTGAATCAGCGCGGAAGCGACCTCCACCGGCGCGTCGTGCTTCAATTGCTCCTGATACCTCAAGATCATCGCCTGAAACTTCCGTATCGCATCCGCGGTGGCCGGATTCACTTTCGATTTTTCCGCGGCCGAAAGGTCGTTCGTCACTTCTCTGGCCTCTGGCCTCTGGCCTCCGGCCCCTTCCTCATCCCTCGTCCCTCGCCCCTCATCCCTCCCCCCTCGCAGCACCTCCCACAGCGGCTTGCTCGCCCTCACGGCTTGCGCCAAAAGCGCCGTGACTGTCGCCTGCCCGATGCCGCGCGGCGGATTGTTGACCACACGCAACAGCGCGCTTTCGTCGTGCGGCGCGACGAGCAACTTGAGATAAGCCACGATGTCGCGGACCTCTTTGCGATCGTAAAACGACATGCCCCCCACCAGCACATACGGCAACCCGACGCGGCGCAGCTCCATCTCGAACGGCCGGGGCTGTTCGTTCGTGCGGAACAGGATCGCGAAATCGCGGGGCTGAGCGCCCGGCGCGCGGAGCCGGCTTTGCAAATCGGCCACGACCTGCCGGGCTTCGTCGGTTTCGTCCTGGCACTGGAGGATGCGAGGCTTTTCGCCCCCGGGTCGCGCGGCGCGGAGGACCTTCTCGTGCCGCGTTCGATTGAACAGGATCAGCTTGTTGGCGAGCCCAAGAATCTCGGCGGTCGAGCGATAGTTGTCTTCCAGGCGGACGACCTTCGCCTCGGGCCAATCGTGCTTGAAGCGCAGGATGTGCGCCACTTCGGCGCCGCGCCAGCCGTAGATCGATTGATCGTCGTCACCGACGACGCACAGATTGCGGTGCTCGGCGGCCAGCGCCTTCACGATGCGGTACTGATTCTCGTTGGTGTCCTGATACTCGTCGATGAGCAATTGGCTGAACCGCGCGGCCTCGGCTTTGCGCGCCGCGGGAAAGCGAGCGAAGATTTCCTGTGTGAGCACCAAGAGGTCGTCGAAATCGACGGCCCCGCGGGCTTTGAGCGTCTTTTGATAACGCCGATAGGCGGCCGCGGCGAGATGCTCTTTGTCGGTCTGGGCCAGGCTGGAGGCTTGCTGTGGATCGACGGAAGCCGTCTTCCAGCGCCCGATGAAGTACAGTAAGTCCCCCGGGCGCAGTGATTCGTTCGGCACGCTGATCTCGCGGAGCACGGCTCGGGCGATGCTCTCCTGCTCATGCCGGTCGCAAATCGTGAACTGCTGCGGATAGTCGAGCTGCTGAATCTGCCGCCGCAGCACGCGAACGCAGAGCGAGTGAAAGGTCGAAATCTCAGGCCGCTGCGGGAGCCGTTTTCCCAACAGCGCGGCCGCCCTCTGCTGCATCTCGGCCGCCGCTTTGTTCGTGAACGTGACTGCCAGGATTCGTTCGGGGGGAGTGCCGTGTCGGATCAACTCGGCAATGCGATGGGTGACGACGCGCGTCTTGCCGCTCCCTGCCCCGGCCAGAACGAGCAGTGGGCCCGAGAGCGTGTTGACCGCCTCGCGCTGCGCCGGATTGAGATGATCGCTCATGCTCCGATGCTAGCGTGCCAGCGCGCCGCCGGGAAGTGCCGAGCTACTACCAACCGCGCCATATTGCCATATTGCCCAGCCTGTGAAATCAACATTGACCAGTTCGGCGATCGCTTTTATTGTCCGCAGTTTGCAGAAGGCGAGACATTCGGCCGGAAATGATCGTGAACAATCGCGAATCGACACTGCGCCCTCGTTCCCAGGCTCCGCCTGGGAACGCGCTGTTCGCGAGGCTCTGCCTCGCATGCAGCACCATCGCGGCGTCGGTCGCTCGCAATTCCGGCCGGCAGAGCCTGCCGAGCAGCGTGGTCCCAGGCAGAGCCTGGGACCGAGGCACTCATTTCCGATCATTTTCGTTCATTTCCGGCTCGATCCGGTTGCCCGCGACCGCGGCGTTGTTGCATGCGCTGTTGCTTACTTGCGGCTGTGCGCAGTCGAGCTTTGTCACGTTGCGAGGCGCGCCGCATAATCCGCTGGCCGAATCGCTATCGCTCTTCTCTCGCAGCGGCCCGCAGCCGAGCGATCGCACCATGCAATTCCTTCGCGGTTACGGTTTGACCGACGAGCTGAACGGCGATCCGCACAAGCTGATCGAGAAGGTGCAAACGATCGTCGATCGTGAGCCAAGCCCCGACAGCATCTATGCGATCGCCGAGCTGGCCTACGTCGGCGGCGCGAAATTGCAGAAGAACAAGGACCCCAGCGAGGCGCTCGATCTTTACGCTGCCGCGGTGGCCCACGCGTACAAATTTCTGTTCGATCCGCAATTTACCCAGCAGCGGAATCCGTATGATCCCGAATTCCGCCGCGCTTGCGAGGTCTATAACGGCGCGCTCGAAGCGGCGCTGCGGATCGCCCGCGATCGAGGCGGCTTGCAGCCGGGCGCTTCCCACACCACGAATTTGGCCGGTCAGGTTTGGGAATTGCAAACCGTGGTGCGCAACAGCCATTGGCCCGACGAAGATTTCGGCAGCGTCAAGTTCGTTTCCGACTATGAAATCAAGGGACTGGTCAACCACTATCACACCTACGGACTCGGCGTGCCGTTGATCGTCGTCCGGAAGGGGGTCGCGCATAACGATCCGGCCGATCCGTACTACGCGCCTGGGCTGGCCTATCCGATGACGGCATTCCTGCGGATCGAGCCGGACGTCGTGTCGGGAGACGGAGGTTCGGCGAAGCACCATCGCGCCGTGCTCGAGCTTTACGATCCGCTGACGTCGACTGAGGTCGCCTGCGGCGAGCGCCGCGTACCGCTGGAGACCGACCTCAGCACGCCGCTGGCCTATTGCCTCGACGATAAGTCGTTCCAACAACTCGACCAATCGACGCTCGGCCTGCTCCGACCCGACTCGAAGGACGCCAAGACCGGTCTCTACATGATCGAGCCGTACCAGTCGTACAAGATTCCCGTGCTGATGATCCACGGTCTGTGGTCCAGCCCGATCACCTGGATGGAAATGTTCAACGATCTTCGCGGGCAGCCGGAGCTGCGAGCTAACTATCAATTCTGGTTCTATTGTTATCCGACCGGACAGCCGTTCTGGCAGACGGCCGCCGAGCTGCGCCAGACGTTGGCCACGATGCGCGCCACGCTCGACCCGCAGCGGCAGGCCCCGGCGCTCGACCAGATGGTGCTTGTCGGGCACAGCATGGGCGGGCTCGTGGCCTGGTTGCAAACGCTCGACAGCGGCGATGAATTCTGGCGTCTCAACAGCGACAAGCCGTTCCAATTGGTCAAGACCGAGACGCCCGTGCGCGATTCGCTGGCGAACACGTATTTCTTCAACCCCAATCCGTCGATCCGCCGCGTGATCACGATCGGCACGCCGCATCGCGGCAGCAGCTTTTCCAACGACACCACGCAATGGCTCGGCCGAAAGCTGATTTCGCTCCCCAAGGCACTCGTGCAGAACGAGCAACAACTGCGGCGCGACAATCCCGACTATTTCGGCAAGCTCGCGCTCATCGACGTCACTACGAGCATCGATTCGCTTTCGCCGCGCTCGCCGATCCTGCCGCTGATGCTCACGGCGCCGCGAGCGCCGTGGGTCGCGTATCACAACATCGTCGGCCGGCTGCCGCATCACGACTTGCTCGGCCGCGTGAGTGGCGACGGCGACGGAGTGGTGCCCTACGAAAGCGCGCACTTGGACGACGTGGCCTCGGAAATAGAAGTCGCGGCCGACCACTCCGAACTGCACCGCCATCCGCTCAGCGTGCTGGAAGTGCGGCGAATTCTCCTGGAGCAACTTACCGAATTGCGCCAAAATCCCTATGGCCCGCCGCGCGTGATGATCGCCTCGCGGCAGCCGCCTGCCGGTGTTCCGCGCTAAGATCGGCGCCGCGCATTCAGTGATCTGCAGATTGCGCAGATTTCCGCAGATTAATTACGACGATTTTCTCTACGGTCAGAAGTATATTGCCTTTCAATCCGCGAAAATCTGCGCAACCTGCGGATCAAGTCTTGACCTCCGTAAGCTCCAGCTTCAATCCCAAGGCCGTCGCCAGGGCCTGAACGCTCGCCAGTGTCGCATCGCGGCCATATTCTATGTCGCGCACCGTATTGGGATTGGGGATTCCCGCTGCTTTTGCGGCGGCGTACCAAATCAGCCCTCGGGCCTCGCGAGCGGCCCGTATCTGCGACGGAATGCCTGGCGGAGACGGTTTGCGCCCCGCTCCCGCGGCGGGCGGGATTTCCCTCACGATCTTCTCGCGAATTACTGCATGCCGCCGCTTCTCCTCGTCGGTCGCAGGACGCACGATCTGTCGAAAGCCTTTCTTCGCCATCGTTGTATCTCCTACGGCTCGGGCACTTCGTATGCGGTCACCAGGTAAACGGAATCCTCATCGACCTCTTCAAAAACCACGACGATGTAGCGCCCGTCATCGGTAAGACCGAACACGCAAGGCAAGCCCGATGATCTACTTACGCTGCGGCTCGCGTAATCCTCCAGAACTAGCTCGAAATCCGCAGTCGTCAGCCCGTGTTCCTCGATGTGCTCGACATTGCCGCCGGCCTCATCGTTCCAGATGATCTGTTTCATCGACCGGCGCGATCGGCTTTCTGATTATAACATTGTATTGCGATAATTCAATTCGAGGTATTTAGGCCGTAGAACCCGCGATCAGTGGCCGCGTTCGCAGGCGATGCGCGCCGCGCATTCCGAACTGCAAGGGATTAATCTCGGTCAGAGATTTGGAATTCGCACGTCTTCTCTCAATTGATTCGAAGCCGTTCATGCGGCATGCCTTCATCAGTCCTTGACCACTCCGCCGGAGAGAACCCATGCGCCTTCCAGCGTTGGTAGAAGAACTCGGTGATTTCGCACGGCGACTCAAAGGATATGTGAATATCGGAGTCGTTGCAGAAGCGAAACTCGATCGCGAGCGGCGGAATCTTAATGAAGAGATCTTCCCGCCCGAAATGGCCCATACCAGCAGACTCAACACGATGCACTTCCGCCATAAGATCGGCAAGCGGAATTCTCACCGGCTGCCAATCTGAAGTGGCGTAATAGTCGCTTCCCCAAAAAGAACCAAAAAGTGTTTCGCGGTACTCGTACCCGAGCTTGCGAAAGTGCTCAACGAAGTACGCAAGCTCGTCATACATTTGATCCGTGTCGATTGGGAAGGTCAGTATCTCGCGGTTCATATGCCATTGAAACCAATTTACGCGATCCAGACGGTCATTAGTTCTGATTATAGAAACCGATGCTCGGCTCCGAAAGCGACGGTCTTAACCCCGCAATCTTTCCTTACCAGCATCAGCTCGAGGCACCTGGGGAATTCGGCAATCTCTGATTGCAGCTTTGGTCCCGATGGCCCCAACAATGAAAACGGCCCGCCGATCCGTTATGGATCGGCGGGCCATGAATTCCTTACGAGCCGCCTCCGGTGACTTACGTCACCGGCTTGTCAGTTGCCACGCTCTCAATACATGTCGTAATCCCCGCCATGCCCAGCGCCGCCGCCTGCCTTCTTGCCTTCGGCCTTGGGCTTGTCGGCGATTAGGGCGTCACTGGTGAGGAGTAGGATGGCGACGCTGGAGGCGTTTTGCAGGGCGGTGCGGGTGACTTTGGTGGGGTCGATCACGCCCGCCTTGACCAGGTCTTCGAAGACGTTGGTCGCGGCGTTGTAGCCGAAGTTCCCCTTGCCGTCGAGCACCTTCTCGCAAACGATGCTGCCGTCCTGGCCCGCGTTCGAGGCGATCATCGTCAGCGGCGAGCGGCAGGCTCGGGTGACGATATTGAAGCCGATCGATTCATCGTGCGAAAGCCCTTCCGACTTGAGCGCGGAAGTCGCTCTCAACAGAGCAACGCCGCCGCCGGGGAGAATGCCTTCTTCGACGGCCGCACGTGTGGCGTGCAGGGCGTCTTCGACGCGGGCTTTCCTTTCCTTCATCTCGCTTTCGGTCGCGGCGCCGACGTTGATCTTCGCCACGCCGCCGGCGAGCTTGGCCAGCCGCTCTTCGAGCTTCTCTTTGTCGTAGTCGCTCGTCGAATTGCTGATCTCGCGGCGGATTTGCTCGATGCGGGACTTGATGTCGGTCGATTTGCCGGCCCCTTCGATGATCGTCGTGTTGTCCTTGTCGATGATCACCTTTTTCGCTCGGCCCAGATCGGCCGAGGTCAGGTTTTCGAGCTTGATCCCCAGGCTCTCGAACACCGGGGTGCCGCCGGTCAGGATGCCGATGTCTTCGAGCATCGCCTTGCGTCGGTCGCCGTAGCCAGGGGCCTTGACGGCGCAAACCTGGAACGTGCCGCGGAGCCGGTTGATCACCAGCGTGGCGAGCGCTTCTCCTTCAATGTCCTCGGCCACGATCAACAGCGGCTTGCCCGAGTTCACCACCGATTCGAGCAACGGCACGAGTTCCTTGACGTTCGAGATCTTCTTCTCGTAGACGAGCACGTAGCAATCTTCGAGCACGCACTCCATCGTTTGCGGATTGGTGACGAAGTATGGCGAGAGATAGCCGCGGTCGAACTGCATGCCTTCGACCCACTCGACCTCGGTCTTGAGGCTTTTCCCTTCATCGACCGTGATCACGCCGTCCTTGCCGACCTTCTCCATCGCCTCGGCCAGCAGCTCGCCGATTTCCGTGTCGTTGTTGGCGGCCACGGAGGCGACCTGGGCCATTTCCTTCTTGCTCTTGATGGCGATCGACATCTTCTTGAGCTTGTCGGTGATGTCGCTGACGGCCCGCTCGATCCCCTGCTTCATCTGCACGGGGTTTACGCCGGCCACGACCGCCCGCAGCCCTTCGTTGAAAATCGCTTCGGCGAGGACGGTGGCGGTGGTGGTGCCGTCGCCGGCGACGTCGCTCGTCTTCGAGGCCACTTCGCGCACCATCCGGGCGCCCATGTTTTCGTAAACGTCTTCGAGATCAATTTCCTTGGCGACGGTCACGCCGTCTTTGGTTACGGTCGGCGAGCCGAAGCTCTTCTGAAGAATGACGTTCCGCCCTTTGGGACCGAGCGTGACCTTCACGGCCCGGGCCAATTTGGAAACGCCCCGACGCATCGCGTCGCGAGCTTCCTGATCGAAAGCAATCATCTTTGCCATGGGGAATGTGCTCCTGAAAAGTTGTCAGTGGATTGTTGTCAGTAGTTTGTTGTTGCGAGACTCGCGACACGCAAGGCGCTCCCGACTTGGCGGCACGCAGAGCGTGCCCTACTCGATGACGGCGAGGATGTCTTCTTCGCGCATCAGGAGCAGCTCTTGCTCGCCGATTTTGAATTGCTCGCCGGCGTAGCTGGAAAAGATCACGCGGTTGCCCGGCTTGACTTGCAATGGGTGCCGCTTGCCGTCGTCGAGCAGCTTCCCGTCGCCGACGCTAACGACGACTCCGCGGGCAGGCTTGTCCTTAGCGGTGTCTGGGAGCACGATGCCACCGGCGGTGCGACCTTCTGATTCTTCGCGTTCGACCACCACGCGGTCGCCGAGCGGCTGCAGCTTGAGGTTGGACTTCTTGGAATGAGTTTGAGGTTTGCTCTTCGTCGCCGTGGACATGATTGGTTCGCCTCCAGGAGAATTCGTCGTGAGAGATCAGTTTTCGGAATGAATCCGAGCACGGCGGCGGCCGGCAATCGCTCGGATACGCGATTTAGCCCTCCAGCGGCTGCCAAAGGGCGCACTGGAAGACTTCGCGGCCGGACAGGGAAGCAATCCGCGCGCCAGCGCCGATTGGCGCTCGTAACTTCTTGGATCACAAATGATTAAACTGAAACTGGCCATTCGGATTTGAACGCTTCGGGCTGCCGAGACCGCGATTAACCCAGCGTCCTCTGCCATTCTGACAGCCGGCGAATTCTTCTAGCCTCCTCTTATCAATCCTGCAAAATCCTGTAATCCTGTCGATGATTGTCTTTTTGAGAGGACTGCAGGTTTTAGAGGACTGAGTTGATCGCGAAAGTTGCGGCCATGGCGGCTCCGCTCAGATCGTGTCGTTCAGGCATCACGTCGGTCGCGGGTGCGATATAATTTGCTTGCAAAGAAAGCATTCGCTCAAAAAGAAGGCCACGCGCATGACCAAGACGTCGTCGGACTCCCAAATCTCAGATCTAAAATCGCAAGTCTCAGATGGCAACGACGGCGCCTCGTTCGCCGAGACGGCGCTGCGGATGGGGGGCAAGAGCGACGAAGAGGCGCGGCGGACGGGGGCGATCGACAAGGCGGACGAACAGGTCGAGGCCATGTTCGCCGCGCGGTTTCAGACGACGAGCAGCCCCGTGCATCGGGCCGTCTGGGATCGAGGGCTGCCGGTCGAACTGTTCGTCTCACAGTCGACGACGGCGCCGCCTGAAGTCGAGCGCGTGATGACGTGTTCGCTCGACGTGGTGCGCCGGCATCGGCAGGCCGGAACGCTGCTGGATGAAAACCGCAAGCTGAGCCAATCGTTGCTCGATGATCTGGGGACCGCTGGCTATTGGGGCCTGTTGGTGGACCGCGAGCATGGCGGCTCGGGAGCGCCGTTCGCCGCCTTCGCCCCGTTTCTGACGCGGATGGCGTTGATCGATCCGACCGTCGCCGGCTTGGCCTCCGTTCATGGTTGCATCGGGGCGGTCGATCCAGTCCGCACGTTTGGCACTCCCGAGCAGAAGGGCCGCTTCCTGCCGCTGTTGGCCAGCGGCGAGAGCCTCTCGGCCTTCGCTCTCACGGAACCCGGCGCCGGCTCCGATCTCACCGCGCTGCGCACGCGAGCCGAGCGCGACGGCGACGAGTTCATCGTCAACGGCGAGAAGTTATTCATCACCAACGTGCTGCCCGGCCGGACGATCGGGCTAGTGTGCTTGATCGATGGTCGCCCGGCTGTGCTGATCGTCGATTTGCCCAAGCAAGAAGACGTGCATTTCCAGCTTCGCCGCTACGGACTTTACGCTCTCAAGCAAGCGCACAACTACGGCATCGTATTCAAGGATTTCCGCGTTCCCGCGGCGAATTTGCTCACTCCGCCGCGCGGCGACGGGCTGACGATCGCTTATCACGGGCTGAATCTGGGCCGGGTCGCGCTCTGCGCCAACGCGGCCGGCACGATGCGGCTAATGATGGCCAGCATGTTGCCCTGGGCAAAGTTCCGCAAAACCTACGGCGAGCCAATCGCCAATCGAGAACTCGTCCGCCGCCGGCTCGGGCGATTGGCCGGGCTGATCGTGGCCTGCGACGCGCTCGTTGCCTGGTGCGCCGGGCTGATCGATGCGGGCTATCGCGGCGAGATGGAGTGCATCATCGCCAAGATCTTCGGCAGCGAAGCCCAGATGGAAGCGGCCATCGAGCTGTTCATGAAGACGCACGGAGGCCGGTCGTTCCTCGTCGGGCACATGTTCGGCGACAACGTACACGAGTATCTCGCCCCGTGCATTTATGAAGGGGAAGGAGAAATGCTCGGGATGGCATTTTTCAAATCGCTCGTGAAGCATCACGGCACGCGGTTCTTCGAGCCGATCGGCAAGGCGCTCGCCGCGGCGAAGATTAAGAAACCGAATCCGGTCAATCCAGCGCATGCCTGGGCGCTGCGCGGCGTGATTGGGCCCTATCTGAAATGGCTCGCCGCCGAGCATTTGCGGCGAGCTGTCACGCCGGAATTCCCGCCGATGCCCGCGGCGCTGAAGGCCCATGCCGAGTTCGCCGCCCGCTTCTTGCAGAAATCGCCGCTGGTGATCGACGGCGTGATGCGGAAGCATCAGCTTGCGTTGGCCGATCGGCAATGCCGCATGTCGCACCTATCGCAGCAGATTCAGGACGCGGTGGTGATCCTATGCACAAGCCTTTTCGCGAGCCGGCGCGAAGACGAGCTGGTCCGCAGCGCGGCCGATTGTCTCTGCCAGGACCTGACTCGCAAACTCACGCATCAAAGCCCGAGCGACCGCTACTTTCGTCAAATCACATCGCTCGGCGAGCAAATTGCCGACGGCGGATTCAATTCCATCGCCGGATTGCATCCGGATGAAATCTTGATGCCGTACAATGCTTGACGAAGCTCGACTGCCGCATCAATCACGACAAAGAACTCGACGGAACCGAGCTTCCATAGCGGCAGTGATTACCATATGAACCGCGACACCGACTCTCCGACCTCCGACGAGGGCCGTCCCGACGCAAGAGGCGAGGCGAACTCAAGACCTCCGATCTCCGTGCTCAGCGCCGGAATCCTGGTGGTCGATCATCTCTCGGCGCCGATCGCCCGGCTGCCGCGGGCCGGCGAGCTGGTGCTTTGCGATCGACTGCCGCTGGCGATCGGCGGTTGCGCGGCGAACGTGGCGATCGATTTGGCGCGAGTCGGCGTGCGCGTGGGGGTGGTCGGCTGCGTCGGACGCGATCCGTTTGGCCAGTTCTTGATCGATCGGCTCGCGGCCGACGGCATCGAAACCAGCGACGTGCGAATGCTCGAAGGCATCGACACTTCGGGCACGCTCATCATCAACGTGGCCGGCGAGGACCGCCGCTTCATCCATTCGGCCGGCGCCAATGCCGTGACGCAGGCCAGCCACATTCCGCCGGAGCGCGTGCGGCAGGCGAAGGTGTTCTACGTCGGGGGCTATCTGCTCATGCCGGCACTCGAGCGGCCGGGAGCGCTCGTCGAACTATTTCGTCGGGCCCGAGCCGTCGGCGTGAAAACGGTGCTCGACGTGGTCGTGCCCGGTCCCGGCGACCATTGGCCGAAGCTCGAAGCATTGCTGGCTGAGACCGACGTCTTCTTGCCGAATGAAGACGAGGCGGCTCTGATCACCGCTCTTGCCGATCCGCTCGACCAGGCCGCGCGATTCCGCGACGCGGGGGCCGGCACTGTCGTCATCACGCAAGGCGAACGCGGCACGCTGCTAGTGAGCAATGATCGTCGCGTGCGCGCAGGCGCATACCCGACCGAATTCGTCGGCGGCACCGGAGCAGGCGATGCGTTCGACGCCGGCTACGTCGCCGGACTCTTGGCCGGCGAGGACACAATTGGATGCCTAAAATGGGGTGCGGCGCTGGGGGCCAGTTGCGTGCGCTCAATCAGTGCAACGGAGAGCGTCTTGACGCGAGAAGAAGCGGTCGCTTTCATGCGCGAACATGAACTCAGAATTGAACCGGTGTAGGGTGCGTCAAGTCCGCGCAGACGCACCGGAACCGCCAGCAAGCGCCGCGTTCACGGTGCTGCTCGGTGTGTCTGCGCAGGAGCTTGACGCACCCTACCTTACTTCGACATTCGTCATTTTCCCGCTACCCCTTGATCACCCCAATCGGCCTCATCCGGGCAACTTTCTTGGCGAGGTTCGCTTTGTGGACGACCTCGACCACCAGATCGACGTTCTTGTAGGCGTCGGGCTGTTCTTCGGCCAGGCCGCGCCAGCTATGGGCTCGGGCGATGACGCCGCGGGCTTCCAATTCGCGGTCGATCCGCCGCCCTTGGGCATGCTTGACGGCGGCGGTGCGGCTCATCATTCGGCCGGCGCCATGACAGGCGGTGCCAAACGTTTGCGTCATGCTCCCCTCTTGCCCCACGAGCACCCAACTCGCCCGACCCATGTCGCCGGGGATGATCACGGGCTGGCCGATCTGGCGATACTGGGACGGCACTTCCGGATGGCCCGGCGGAAACGCCCGCGTCGCTCCTTTGCGATGGACCCAGAGCTTGCGGCGATCGCCGCCGATCATATGCTCTTCGAATTTGGCGATGTTGTGAGCCACGTCATAAACGAGGTTCATCTGTAACTCTTGCCAGGTGCGGCCGAACACCGTCTGAAAACACTCGCGAGCCTGCCACATCAGGAGCTGCCGGTTGCACCAAGCGAAGTTCGCCGCCGCCCGCATCGCTCCTAGATAATCTTTCCCCTCGGGGCTATCGATCGGAGCGCAAACGAGCTGCCGGTCGGGCAATTCGATGCCGTATTTCTCCGGCACGCGGCGCAACGCGTGCAGCGCGTCGTCGCACACCTGATATCCCAGCCCGCGCGATCCGGAATGGATCATCACGCAGACCATGCCGAGCGTCAGACCGAATGCGCGAGCGGCCTCGTCGTCGAACACCGCCTCGACCACTTGCACTTCGAGAAAATGATTGCCCGATCCGAGCGTGCCGCATTGATCGGCGCCGCGCATCAGCGCGCGATTGCTGACGAGCGTCGGGTCCGCGCCGTCGAGCCGGCCGCGGGCTTCGGTGTATTCGATGTCGCGCTCGACGGCCAGATTGCGGTCGGCCAGATAGCTCGGCCCCGCCGCCATCAGATTGCGAAGTTCCTTGGGATTGAAGCGGTATTTTCCTCCACGGCCGACGCCGGCCGGCACCTGGCGGAACAACTCCTCGACGAGCGTCTTCAACTGCGGCTTGACGTCGTCGAGCATCAGATTCGAGCGCATCAGGCGCACGCCGCAGTTAATATCGTAGCCGACGCCTCCCGGTGAAATCACGCCCCCTTCCCGCGCATCGGTCGCGCAAACGCCGCCGATGCAAAACCCATAGCCCCAGTGGATGTCGGGCATGGCTAGGCTGGCGTATTGAATGCCCGGCAGAAACGCGACATTGGCGACTTGCTCGGGGGCCTGATCGTTCTTGATCGCGTCGATCAATTCGTCGTCGGCGAAGATCAGACCATCGACGCGCATCCCGGCCTTGTACGACTTGGGAATCCGCCAGCAGGTTTCGCTGACGCGCTCAAGCGGACCGCTGTATGCGCCTTTAGCCATGGAACGGAACTGTGAAGTACGAAGTATGAAGTACGAAGTACAAAACTGTTTGGCCGCGACCCGCATGGGAGCGCGACCGAACGACTCAAATATCCACAATCACTTCCGCTAGCCAAGTGCCGTCGGGCTCTTGCGCCACCTTCAATTCATGATACGTGATCGCCTTCACTTCGTGTTCCGCGTGATGGCGGGCCGGATCGAAAGGTTCACCTCGGGCGGTGGCTTGCACGCTGCTTTCGGCGACCCGCACCTGGAATTCTACCAGCACCAGCCGGCGTGTTTCGAAGATAAACAGCAATTCGTTGAGCCAGTCGAAGAGTAGATAATCCAATTCCGCGCCGATCACCCCCAGCGAGACCTCTTCGACAGCGCGAACATCTTCCAGGTTCGCGATCATGAGCGAAAACAGCCCTCGCCCGGCCTCGGCAAAGAGTGCATCGAGATCAGCAGCCCGAACACGTAAACCCAAATCGGCGGTATGCTCGAAGGTTTCGTACACGGGATTACAGCTTCACAACCACGCGGCCGGTGACTTGTCCCTTCAGGATCGCTTGGATTGGCCCTTCCAATTCGTCGAGACCGACGGTCCGGCTCACGATTCGTTCCAGATCGTTCGGCTTCCAAGGTCCCGCGAGCTTCGACCAGAGGGCGATCCGTTTGGCCATGGGATAATAGGACGACTCGATTCCGATCAACTGGATCCCGCGCAGGATGAACGGATAGACGGTCGTCGGCAGATCGGTCCCCGCCGTCAACCCGCAAGCGGTCACGCAGCCGCCGGGGCGCACCGAGCGCAGCGCGGTCGCCAGGATTCCGCCGCCGACCGTGTCGATCGCGCCGGCCCAGCGAGGGCTGAGCAGCGGGCGCGGTGAAGTGTCGCTTACCTCTTCGCGCGTCAAGATGCGCTTGGCCCCGAGCCGCGCGAGCAGCTCGCGAGCTGATTCCTTGCCGGTGGCGGCCTCGACGTCATGGCCGGCCTTTGCCAAGAGCGCGACGGCCATCGTCCCCACGCCGCCGCTCGCGCCCGTGACGAGGATTGGCCCGGCCGACGGCCGCACTTCGTGATGCTCGAGCGCCGCGAGGCTCATCCCGGCGGTGAACCCGGCCGTGCCGTAGATCATGCTCTGGCGCGCGGTGAGCCCGGCGGGAAGCGCAACGAGCCAATCCGCCGGCACTCGGGCCAACTCGGCGTACCCGCCCCAGCGGCCCGCGCCGAAATCGAAGCCAGTCACCAGCACCTTATCGCCGGCACGAAATCGCTCCGCGCTGCTTTCGACCACGGTGCCGGCAGCGTCGATCCCTGGCACGTGCGGAAAGCTCTTAGTCACGCCCGGATGGCCGGTCGCCGAGAGCGCGTCCTTATAGTTGAGCGACGACCACTCGACCCGAATCAGTACGTCGCCCGGCGGCAGGTCGCCGATCGAAAGCGGTTCGATCCCGCGGCTTACGGCGCCCGCGGCCGATTTTCGTACAACGAGGCAGCGGAAGGTGTCGGTCATCGGTCGATAATGGAATTGAAGGGCAAGTGCGACGATTCGGGCCCAACTCGCGGCAATCGTTGACACCCTAGTGTCGAAACCTATAATTCCGGTGCTGTCAGGATTCTAACCCCCGCCGCCGCCGGATGACACCGGCGTTTGCTTTCAAGCGAAACGGGGCACCGTTTCTTCGCCAACTAAGAGGAGAACCTCATGGAGAATGTAGTCGAGATCACGGACAACAACTTCCAAGACCAGGTTCTTGGTTCGAGCGACCCGGTGCTGGTGGATTTTTGGGCCCCCTGGTGCGGTCCTTGCCGGATGCTTGCTCCGTTGGTCGAAGAGTTGGCCGGCGAGAATCGCGGCTCGATCAAAGTCGGCAAGATCAACATCGACGACAATCCCGGCGCCGCGCAGAACTACGGCGTCAGCAGCATCCCCACGCTGATGATCTTCAAAGGGGGCGAAGTAGTCGATCGGTTCGTCGGCGTGCAACCCAAGAACCGCTTGCAGCAAGCGATCGACGCCGCGAAGGGGTGAAGCCTTACTTCACTTCTTCTTGCACGAACCGCACGCTCGGCCGACCACTTCCTTTGCTCATCGACCCCTTAAGGAATTCGTTCACGTAGCGCAGGCGGTCCTTGGGGCGATCGGGGTCGTGGAAGTTGTCTCCCTTTTGCAGAATCGGGCGCGTCTCGGTAATCCCGCCGAACTCTTTCGCGCCGGCCGATTGGCAGGGGAACCAATTGCCTTTGCCCTTATCGTCGACCAGATAAAACTCGGAATAGCAATGGCCGGGGACCCAGATCGTACGCGCCGGGATATTTTCGGCGCGGCACATCGCGATGAATAGCGAAGAGTATTCCTCGCAATCGCCGGTTCCGTCGTTCAAGCCCTTGAGCGCTCCCTTCAAGTCTCCCGCCTTGTACTGGATCTTGTCGCGAACGGCGTCGCAAATGGCCTCGACCTTGTCCCAGTTCTCCTTCCCATCAGTGACCTCCTTGGCCAGCTTGACGATCTTTGGATTGCGGCTCTCGATATAAGGGCTCGGGCCGAGATAGATGGCCGCATCTTTCTCTTTTTCCGGATGCTCGGCGACCTTGAAGATGCTCTTGTCTTCCGGCGGTAGGATCGTGCGGCGCGTGATCTCGAAGGTCACCAGCGCATGGGCCTCGTCTCCCGCGTTCAGATGGGGCACGGCCACGAGCATCTGTTTTGCCGTGCCGCCGGTCAACTGGCGATATTCGACCTTGCGAACGCTCGGCGAGACATCTTCCTTGAGGATCTGCACTTTCTGCTCGGGCCATTCGGTCGGGACCGGCACGGTGCCCACGATTCCGATGCACGGGCCCCCTTGGGCCGTGATGGTCATGCCGATCTTGATCTTCTCGACGACCGTCTTATCCAGCCGGATGCCGGGCGTTTTGACGTCCTCGAATTGCGCCCGGGCCTCGGATGCGCTGAAGATCAAGAGCCCAGTAAGACACGCGGTGAGTCGATTGTAAAACTCTGTCACGGAGTCGCTCCAAGAAAGGGGCAAAGCCTCCGTGCGATACGACGGTCGACAAACCGCCGCCAAAACCTGGTAAACCGACCAAACGGCCGCCCCTTTATTATACAACCCCAACGGGCAACGCCGTTAAGCATTTTCAGTAGGAACCCAGCGTAGGCCGCGAAGCGCGTCCAACGCTGAGCTGGAGGACGCAACGCCGTTGGCGTAGAGCAGACTGCAATCAGGTTGGGATGGAACCTTAATTCTTTCCGGCCTGCGCGGCAGCTTCCTGTTTGGCCCTAAATTGCTTTGCCTTCGCCGCGGCGTCGTCTTCGACTGCCTTGGCTTGCTGGGCCTTGCAGAGATCGGGATTGGGGGTCGCATCGCCCGGCTCGATATTGAGGATCCATCGGATCGCTCCGAGCAGCGACTGCTGATACTTCGGATTGGCCCAGACTTTTTCGTCGTGGCCGAGGCTGATATAGAATACCTTCCCCTGGCCGTAGTCCTTGCACCAGGCGATCGGGACGTGATACGGCTCGTGGTGCTCGGTCTTAGCCATGTTCATGCTCATCAGCACGTGGACCTTTTCCGGCTGCCAGTTCTTGAACTTGTAGATTTCATCTTTGATCGTGAACTCATCTCCCCACGGCTTCATGGCGGGGAACTTCGTGTCGTGAACGGTGATCGTCACCTTCGAGCCATTTCCCCACGGGTGGCCGTCGAAAGTGCCGCCGATCATGTCCCAGTAGGGCTTGTAATTGTGAAACGTGTCGGTCGCCGAATGGGTGCCGATGAATCCATGCCCCTTCTGCTTGAGCCAGTCGTTGAAGAAATAATCCTTGGCCTCCTGCGGGATCGGCAGATCACCGGTGGTGTAGAAAAACACGATGTCGTAGTTGGCCAGCTTTTCCTTGGTAAAATCCTTGGCCACATCCTGCGTGCAATCCACTTGGAACATGCCCGAGGAGATTCCCAATTCGGTGACCGTCCGCTCGGCGGTTGAAAGATCGGTTCCCTTGCGGGTGACCGAACTGTGCTTGAACCCGGCGCTTTGCGTTACCATCAAAATGCGAGCGACGTGGTCGGGCTTCGCGATCACGCTCTTTGCATCGTCTGCGACGGCTGCGCGCGAAACAAGAGAACCGATTAGCATCAGGCTGGCCGCAATCGAAGCGGACTTCAACCAACGACGATTCATGGGAATACTCCTGGAGAAACGCGGGAGGGAGGGCTGGCTGGATAAAGGCGGGAGAATCGACCTCTGTCATTTAACCATCGCCCGAAGCCGATTGCAACTGGCGAACGTTGGCGTTTCAGTCCCACGAGCGACTTGGTATGCTCTCCGGCGAAACCGCATAGTCCGCGGGATTTGCCTCCATAAACCGCATGAAGACCTTATCGGAACAAGCTGCGTTGGCAAGCTCGCGCCGCCGCTGGCTGCGCCTGCTTTGGCCGATCGGCATCGCCGCGCTCGGCTTTGCCGTGCTGCCGCTCGATCTGCCGATCGCGCGCTGGTTTCACGACGGCCGTTGCCCGCCGGAGATTCTCCGCTGGCTGGGATTCGCCGAGACGTATGCTTACGGGTTCGGAGTGGCCTGCATTCTGCTTACGGTTTTCGCGCTCGATCCTGGCAAGCGACTTCTGCTGCCACGTGCGGCCGCGACCGCATTTGGCGGCGGGCTACTTGCAAACGCACTCAAGCTGCTCGTCGTGGCCCGAACGCGGCCCGAGTATTTCGACTTCACGCGGACCATCGGCGAGACGTTCGGGCAATGGCTCCCGCTGGGAAGCGGCGGTAGCCATCAGCAGAGCTTTCCATCTTCCCACATGGCGACCGCCTTCGGCCTGACGGCGGCGCTGATTTGGCTCTATCCGCGCGGACGATGGATCTTCCCGTTTTTTGCGCTCTTGGCCGGCTGCCAGCGAATGTCGAGTTGGGCGCACTTCTCCAGCGATGTGGTCTGGGGCGCCGCCGCGGGCTGCGTCGCAGTGGTCCTTTTCCTTCCCGGCGGATTGTTGGCTTCCTGGTTCGACCGGCTGGAAGCGCTGCTGGCCTCCTATGGCGCGCCTCGCGCCGCTGCGGCGTCTTCTTCGGACGAACGCAACGAGGATTCCCAACGGTGCAGTGCTGCGTGACCCGCGCCGCCTGATTGGTGACAACTCACCGTGGAATCGGCGACTGCGGAAACTCAGCCAGATACTCGGGGCAGACGCCTTTGAGCCAGGCAAAGTAAGCGTCGATCTTCTTCGGCCTGACGGTGCTCGACGCGATCAGGCCGACGAACGGCGAAGTGAGCAGCATGACAAGCCCGGTCCAAAGCACGGCAGCTCGACTGGCGCCTACATCGTTTGCGCCTAGCACGAGGACGCCGATGCCGCCGACGAACAGCAGCCAGGCGATTGCAATGCTCCTGTTTCTCCGCGACCGATGCCGCGGACAGAGGCCGATCTCGACTCGGGCGGTCTGCCGAATCACCAGGGCGATAATCACATAGATCAATACACCAGCAAGGATGGTTAGATAGATCGCCGGATGGTGCCAAGACAGGTTCCGTTTGAGTCGATAACCTTCAGCCGGCTCGTTGCACTTGACGCAGCGATCGGGCAGCACGGCGCCTTTACGCAGGACCAAGAGCCCGCGGTCTTGCCACACCTCGTCGCCGGGCACAATTTGCGCCGTAAGCGGCGCTTGTGGAGCTTGATACGGATTGATTTCGGCGTTTGACATGGTTGATCCGAACACAACGCATGGTGGCGGCTCGTTCCGGTGGCTGCTGGCTTGCAGCACGCATTGCCGGACACGATTGCGACCATTGTAAATGCGCCGCACGGCGGTTGCAAACCACCAAGAGCCGATCGCTCAATAAAGGCTCGGGCTGGTTTCCGTCCAGCCGACGACCGGGACGTCGGGCGGGATGACGAAAATCTCGACGCGGCGGTTGCGGCGCCGGTCGGCGGCGGTGCTGTTCGGGGCGATCGGCTGCTGCCCGCCGTAACCGGCCACTCCCATCCGGGGCTCGGCGACGCCGGCCTTGTGCAGATACATGGCCACCGTAAGCGCTCGCGACGTGCTCAAGTTCCAGTTGTCGCCGTAGCGCTGCCGCGTTTCCTTGCCCGCGATCTTTTGATTGTCGGTATGGCCGACGATCATGATCCGCATGTCGCCGGCTTCTTTCGATTGCAGAACGCCCGCCAGATCGGAGAGGACTTGCTCCGCCTGTGGCTTCAAATCGGCGTTGCCGCTGTCGAACACGACGTCCGTATCGAGCTTCGCCATGCCCGTTTGCGGATCGAATTGCAGGCTGGGATGCCGTCGAGCCAGCCCGGCCAATTGATTGGAAACTCCGGCCGGGATGTGTACCGCGCCGTGCGCGAAGCCGGTGAACTGATCGCGGAGTTGATCGCGTTCGTGCTGGTAGTTGGCCAGCTTCTTGTTGTCGGAGCCGAGCTTTTGGTCGGAGAGCGCAAGCTGCTCTTCCGCCTGGATCAGCTTGTCTTCGATCTGGCGGTTATGCGATTTGAGATTGTCGAGTTCGGCCAATTGCGCATGGTTCTGCTCGGAGAGCGCGCGGTTCTGGGCCTGAACCGTGTTCAACTGGCTGGCCGGCACCATTTGGCACCCGCAGACCGCGGAGGCAGCCAGATAAAAGAGCAGCCAACTCAAGCTGCGCGTGGAAGACATCGTTCGACTCCTTTCGAACTGCTAAGTCATCGAGGTTGACCCGTAGGGATCGTGGCGTACGCTGCCAGCGTCCGTTCCGACGCTAGCAGCGTCGGCCACGTTCGCGACGAGCCGTCCGTGGCCCGCTCTCCCATCATTTGTCCATCCAACCGATCGTGCGCTCGATCGATGTAAATATCGAACTGTTGGCCCCGCTCAGGCCATTCCATTGCCACATGTTGCGGGTCAGATCGTACATCATCATCCCGGCCATCAAGAGCAACAGCGCGCAGCAAACCAACCCGGCCACATTCCAGCCGGAGTAGGGCGTCTCGGGCGCCTGTGTCGTCGCGACCAATGCCGGTCCGGTCGTCAGAATTCCGGTGGGCGAAATGCCCATCGCCCCTTCGGCTCCCGTGTCTTCTTCCAACATCGCCACCATGCCGGAGGTGGCCGGGGTAAACGCCCCGGAACTCAATTCCTCGTCGGCATCCAGCGCGATCACCTGCGAGCCGCTGTCCGATTCGTCGGCAGTCGTTTCTTGCACCGGAGTGAGCTGAAAATCCTCATCCGATTTCAGTTGGGTCGTGCCCTCCATGTCGGCGGATTCTTCGAGCGAGATCACGTCGGCTTCACCCAGCTCGAGTAGCTCCTTCGCCGAGCCGCCGAGCACCAGCGGCTCTTCCAGCGACAGCCCGCTGTCCTTGGGATCGACCAGATGGATGCCGCTGTCGGTTGCCCCGCGGGTAATGTCGCTATCCGGTTTGGCGCCGAGCACGTCTTCATCCAGCTCGAGGCTGCGGCTGAAATCCGACATACCCGCTTTCTTGCTGTCCGTGCCGCGTTTCTTGCTGGAGCTGCCCGTGCCGGACTCCGAGGTTTCCGCCAGGCGGATTTCGTCGTCGGCGAGTTTGAACGATCCCGACCCGCCGGTTTTCCCGGCCTTAGAGCCGCCGACCGCAGACCCGCCGGCCACGTCGCTTCCGAGCCCAATGGCCAAATCGCTACCCGAGCCGCCCGGCAGAACGCTCGCGCCCTTATCGCTTCCGCCCGGCTCGAGTTTGAGATCGTCGAGCACCCCGAGCTTGGAATCGGGCTTCGCGGCGGCGGCCTTCTTTTTGTCCGAGTCGCTGAGGATGAGCTTCACGTCGCTGCCGATCCCCGAAATGTCCGCCGCCAGCGACACGTCGCTGAGCGACGAATCCTTTTCCCGCGGCGCGAGCTTGATGTCGCCTTCGGTCACGGGACCATGCGGGCTCCCCTTGCCGATGATCGTGCTGGAAGTGCTATCCGCCGATTGGCCCAGCTCTTTTTCACTGAGCAGAACCGAGTCGACGGCCTCCGGCGCTTCCAGGCCAAGGTCGCCTCCTTTGGTCCAAGAATCGCCAGCGCCGGCGGCCAAATCTTGCTTCACCCGTTCGATATCTTCGGGTTTGAATTTCCAGGCGTCGCCGTCGCGATATGGGAAGAGCTGCTTGCGGTCGCGCATCTTGTTGATTTCTTCGATGCTGACGCCGAGCATTTTCGCGGCTTCTTCCTGATCGATGAGTTTCCGAGCCATCGCAGTTCCTCCGCCAGACCGTTGATCGTCCGGCTAACAGCTTTCCGGCAGACTCTCCTTGATGCCGCCGCAAGCCAATTGTTTATCTTCGCCGCGTCGTCCATGCGCGCCGTGTCGGCCGGCCCACGGTGAGGCGGCCAGCATGAGTAAAGTTAATGATTCTCGAGCATCGCACGAATCTCGCGTGGCAACGGGCTGACCGCGTTGAACTCCGACATCTGCAAATCCCACTGGAAATTGCGAACGCTCTTGAGCGCGACGACGCCGGTTGCCGGTTCGATTTGATATACGCAGATCACTCGCGACTTGGGATCGATGATGGTCAACAGTTGCCGGTTTTCGGCGGTCGCAAAGGTGTGGGTAATCAATTCGCCGGCGGAATTGGGCGAACCGCCGTATGCCCCTGCACCATATTGAGCCGCTGCCTCGTTGCGCTGGCCGATCGCCAACATCGCCAACAACATCAGACCCGCGCCGAGCAAGGCGCCCAGACCCGTGCTTCTCATAAGTCACCTTATGGGAGTTGGGGGAGCTAGGGCCTCTAGTCCATTCTAAAAGCCCGGATTTTGATTACAAGACGCGTGCGGCGGGAATTGCCGCGGGATGTGGACCGAAAAAAGCCCGGAAAAACCAGGCCTTTCTCGGGGCAGAGGGTTGCCGGGCGGGGAGTTTAGCGTCAACCGCGGGGGTTCGCAAGGCGAAAAAGAATCGCGAGAACGAGAACCCAGAAGTAGGGTGCGTCGAGCGGTCCTCCGCGCTGACGCACCCTACGGCTTTCCGGCGACATCTATTTCCACGCACCGAGTTCGATTTCCTTGGTCAGCATGTCGTCGCGGTTGTTCGCTTCGTCTCGGCGGCGCAGCTCGATCGTCACTTTGTCGCCCGGATTTCGAGAGCCGATCAGGGTTGTCAGCGTCTCGAAGTCGGGGACTTGTTGGTCTTGAAACCTCAGAACGATGTCTTGCTCTTGCAGGCCGGCCCGGTCGGCGGCGGAATTCGGCTGCACCATCGTGATCCGGCAACCCGCCGGGTCGGTCTGCCCCGAGACGCCGAGCATGGCGTTGCTGCGTCGGTCGATCTTGACGCCGGGATAAAGCTGAGCCAACCGGGCGGCACCGTCGACGGTGACTTTCGAGCCAAACAAGTCGATCTCCGCAAGCCGGTTCAAACCGTCGAGATGCTTCAAGTCGTCGTCGGTGATCCCCACGCCGTGGACTTGCAGCCATTCAAGGTCGGGAACTCGCTTCAAGAGCTTGAGGTCGGCCGTAGTGCCGCGCCATTCCGTGCCAATCACGATCTGAATCCCGTCGGCGTTGCCCGTTCGCGGATTGCCGAGCGTGACCGTCGCGCCCAAGCGCTTTAACTCGTCGAGCGTGCGATCCTGGCGGAGTTCCTGAAAATCGTTGAGGGCGTCGGCCGCCAGGTCGGCGGACGAGCCGGCCCTGGCCTCGGCGATCTTTGTAAGCGAATCGGCCGCCGCGTCTCCAGTCGCCACGTCTTCCGAGGCGAGCAGGGTCTGCAGCACTTGGACCGCTCGGCAGGACACTTCCAGGTCGTCTTGCAACGCGGCGGCGGTGACTGCGGCGACGACCGATTTCCCGGCCCGGGTCAACTGGATGGTCGCCTCCGCGCGCGTGCCGTAGTCGTCGCTGCTAAGCTGGCCGATCCATTGGCGAACGTTGTCGGCGGAGACGGTGCTCGGCTCGGCGGCGCGCGCCGCGGCCGCGAGCGGCCCCGTCAGGGCAATCGCCAGCAGCATTCGGAACGTGATTCGGTCCATCGGTTCCACCTTCTCGCGAGGTGAAGGATATCATGGGAACTGGTCCGGACGATTATAGCATTTATCCCGGCCGGTATCGCTAGCCGAGTTTCTTGGGCGGCGCGTTTATTGAAGCTTCAAATCTGAATTGACGGGTACCATGGCCACTGCCCTGAGTGGCCATGCGCCAACTCAAGTCCATGCCCACGCAAAGCCGTGGGCACGGCACCCGGCCTCGCCCACGCGCGCTGGATTTGTCTCACCGCGGCCGCATCTCCGCGGCGCGGATGAAGCGCAGCGAAACGTCGGTCGTTTTGTCGTGAGCTTGGATCGCCAGCGTGCCCGGCTCGACGCGCGAGCCGTTGCGCGGATTGGCGTCCGGCGGGCGCGGGTCGGTCCAATCGGTCACTGGATAGCCATCGACCCAGGCCGCCATGTGGAGCCCCGTCGCGATCAGCGTCAGGTGAAACCAGCGGAAGTCGTCGGGCACCACGCGGCGGGCGGCCTGCCGGCGGTAGATCGCCCCCGTGCCGAAATCGGCCGGCTTGGTGCGATCGCCGTCCTTGAAGCGATTCTCGATCTGGCATTCGTAGCCGTTCATCAACTGGCCCGGAATGCAGCGGAAAAAGATTCCTGAGTTCACGTTCTTCGCGTTGCAGATCACTTCCGTCTGGAGCGTGAAGTCGCCGAACTTCTCTTCGCTCTCGACCTGGCCCGAGCCGATCTTGACGTTCAAATCACCTTCCTTCGTAACGGTGGCGATCGTCGGCTTGCCGGGATAGAGCCGCCAGCCGGTCAGGTCGCGGCCGTTGAACAGGTCTTTCAACCCCAGCGGCTTGAGCTTGACATTGCGAAACTCGGCGTTGCCCGTGTTGTATTGCAGGCCGATGAACCCGCGGCCGAGCGGCTTGGGATCGGTGTAGTCGCACACCACGGCGCCGTCGAGCTTGAGCGTGAAGTGGTTCCCCTCGACGCGAATCTCATAAGTTTGCCAGTCGGTGCTGAACTTTTCGACCGTTCCCTTCTTTCGCCCGACAAGGCTGCCGGTCGGGAATTTACTGATGCTCGGGTCGGCGATGTTGGCCTCGTAGCAATCGACGGTGGGGCTCTTGGGCACGGCGGGGGTTCGCAGGAAGATTCCGCTGTTCGTCTCCTTAGGGGCGCGGAAATCGACCTTGAGCACGAAATCGCTGAACTCACTGTTCGTGTGCAACAGGCCCGGCTTGCCCGAGGTGACGGAGATCACCCCGTCGGCCACTTTCCAATCGGCCTTGCTCCCCGGCGACCAGCCGAACAGCGTCTCGCCGTCGAAAAGCTGAATCCAGCCGTCGGCGATTTCGTCTTTGCTTAGCGCATTTTGTTTGGCATCGCCAGACTCCGCCGCCGCGCCGACTAGCGGGAAAAGCCAAATGCTCAACACGCCACCGAGAACGGCAATCGACTTTCGCGCGAGACGATGATTCATGGCGAAGAAACTCTCAAAGTGAAAGAATAAGGATTTTGTTTATGAGGAGACCAGGAAAGCAGGAAGGGAAAGCGCGAGCAAGGCATTCTCAACTTTCCTGTGTTCCTGGTCTCCTCATAAAAACCAATTGATTGCGGCCGGCGGCCGCGCGACCTGGGCAAAGGGGACAGTCCCCGTTTTGCTCCGCGGACTGCGCAAAAAGGGGACAGTCCCCGGCGGTTCTCGGATAGGCTCTTAATGATAATCGCCGGGAGGGCCGTCTACGAGCGGATTTCGAGGCGGACTTCGCCGATCATTTCGGCGGGCGATCGCTCGCGGCGCGGGCGCTCGGGAGGCGTTGCGCCCGGCTCTTCAGGCGGCAGCTCGATTTCGAGAACGAGCACGTTGCGCGGCGCGAGCAGCCGCGTCACGTCGAACTCGGCACGCTTCGCTTCGCCGCTAATCTGGCCGAGTGGCGCATTATTGAGCGCGATCGTGCCGAATTGGTCGGCCCCTGCGACGACGACCCAAACTTTCTCCAGCGGCCCAAGATTCGTCGGCAGGCCGAACCGCCGCGTGTAGCGCAGTCGATCCGGTGCAATCGCCTCGCATTCCCACGGCCAGCGCAAGCGAATGATGTGTGTGTCCAAGCCAGTGTATTGTTCGCTTCGCGGTAGGGAGCGTCGAGCGCAGCGCTGACGCACCGAGGCAGAGCCAAAGGGCAAGCCGTTCGGCGGGTTCCGGTGCGTCCGCGCGGACTTGCCGCACCCTACAAACCCGGATTGCTCAATCCGGCAGGAACGTCTCGGCGACCGTGATCTCGCGAACCTGCCGCGAGGTCGGCTCGTAAACGCGAATCTTGACCTGCACCCCGCGCAGCGGGACCGGATAGGGAGGACACGTCATCCGTTCGTTCGGATTATCGACGCCGTATTTGCCGGAAACGCCCGACCCTCCATCATCGAATCCGTCGAACGCCTGGTTCGCCGACTGGCTCGACGATATCGCGCTGTTCCAATACTCGTATCCGAGTGACCAAGTGTCGAAGGTCGCATAGTTCTTCGTTGAATTCGACACGGTTAATCCGAAGGTGCTTCCAAATTTACTGTTCCCGTTTCCGTAGTCGGGACCAGCGAAATAAGTCGGGGGTGCCGACGCTGGGTTGGTGATTCGCACGCCCGAATTATAGTTCAAATCGACATAAGCGCCGTACTGTGGCGGGTTGAACTTTGTGCCGCCGGTCCAGCCCGGATCGCTAGGCACAAGCGGCGTATTCTGGTGAGCTGGGTCAAATCTCACTTCCGCTCCAGGATCCCAGACCTTTACATCGAAGCTCAAGACGTTCGTTAGCACAACATCCTCTCCGTACCTCTGGCTGCCGATCGGATTCGGTGCACCGTTAGGAAGATACGGCGGCTGAAAGGGCTTCAGGCCTGCTGGGTTGTTGATTAGATACGGCGCCGGTGACGGGACGTGCGCAAACCGGTTCTCGCGATAAGTCAAATCGGCCAATGAATTGGCAACGACTTGCCCACTTACCAAATGTGCGGAAACATCATTGTTTTCAAAATAGGTGGCGGGTGGCGGCGTAGTCCCTGTGTCAGTCAAGATCGTGGGGAGGACTAAGAACTGTCGCCGATAGAGAGTGTATGTTGGCGGATTCGTTGCGATTCCGGCCGCGTTAAGCGTCGGCTGGACATACCATATGACCTCGGCGACTTGAGATTCTATTGTCCTTGGGCTTCCGCCCGGTGTGAAGCGCCCCGTGAACGGCAAATCAGGACTGCGCGTGGTGAACATGAGATAATCTTGCGTATAGCCGATCATAGCACTCGGGGCGTTAAGCTTGACATCGTTGCTATCGCGATTCGTGGCAGCCGGTCCCTTGACGATCTCGAAAAATCCGCTCCCGGCCGAGGGCTGCTCCCATGGCAAGAACGAAACCGTCGCGCCGCGGAGGTCGCGGCGGAGCAGGTTTTGCGTCGAGCGGAGGCGGTCGTTGGTTTCGATCATCGCGCGGCCGGCGTTGATTTTGTCTCCCACGACGCCGAACAGCGTGACTGTCGCCCCCATTACCATGATGCTGATCGTGGTGGCGATCATCAATTCCATCAGCGACAACCCGCGCCGCGCGCGCAATGTAGAAGGCACACTCCGTGTGCCGCAGCGGACCTTCAAAGCGGTTTTTACACGTTGGGTGCCATGCCCACCGCCCTGGGTGGGCATGAGCCGCGTCGAGGCATGGCCACTCAGGGCAGTGGCCATGGCACCCATCGCTCGTGAGGTGGGAAAAACAGCGGGCGCGGGCGAATTCATGAGATGGTCCTGCAATGAAGAGAGACTCTGCCCCGAAACCGAGGCCGCCGATCATCGCATTTGGCCCGCGTCGACGATCGACTCCAACTCTATTCGACTCAACCGGCAAGCGAATGTCAAGGGAGAGAAGACAGAGAGACGCGGGAATTACTGGGGCGGCGTAGGGTGCGTCGAGCGGTCGTCCGCGCTGACGCACCGGACCCGGCCAGAATTGTCTGACCGGCGATGGGCCACGGTGCGTCCGCGCTTCGCTTGACGCACCCTACCGCGACTGCCGGGCAGGACTGGTCCGGCTCGGCAAGCCAGACCTACACGAATAATCGCCGAAACTCGGCGGGCCAGGATCGCCGCGTTTACCGCAGCGGCGCTTGCGGCGCGGTGACGAGCCGCGTACCGTCGGGGGCGGTCGGCATGGCGCCGGGGATAGCTGATTGGAGCGTCGCCACGCGGGCGGCGACGTCCGGCTGGAAGCGGTTGCTCGCCAATGAACGCTGATAGACGGCCAGCGCCTGCGTCGGGTCGCCCGATTCTTCCTTCAGCTTGCCGAGCGCGGCCAAGGCCCGCGGGTTGTCTGGGGCGATCGATAGAGCGTCTTGCAGATGGGCTTGGGCCGCCTGCTTGTCGCCGAACTCCTGGAATAGCCGGGCCAACTCGACCTTCGGCTCGGGGGACGACGGGCTGCGCTCGCCCCACCGCTGCAAGAGGCTGAAGGCGTCGTCGGGCCGATTCTCTTCGACCAGCAGCACCGCCAGCCCGCGGTAGCAATCGCGATGGTCGGGGTTCCGGTCGAGGCACAAATGGTAATAGGTCTCGGCCTGATCCAACTGGGCCTTTTGATTGGCCAGCTTGCCTTGGCGATGGTAAGTGGCGGCAAGGTTGTAGTAGCTGTCGGCGTCGTTCGGATCGGCCTCGATGGCTAACTGAAATTTCTGAGTGGCCGCGGCGTAGTTGCCCTGCTCGAAAAAGCCGACGCCGGCGATGTTGTCGGTGTGCGCCATCCAACCGCAGCCCGAGCTACAGACGGTCAGCAGACCGGCGAGAAGCATTGCTGCGGGCGACAACGCGCGGCGTGAGACTGATCGTGATGCGATCACGAGACCACCGATTCCTTGGCTGAGGCTTCGATCGAAGACAATCGGCGAATCCCCTCACCCCAGCCCTCTCCCACAGGGAAAGGGAGCGGTTTTGGCGACTCGCCAGCCGATGCGGCGACGGCCGAAATGGATTTTTGCAACAGACAATCTGCAACGCCTTGCCCGGTGCTTTGACATGCGGCGCGAGGCCGTGGTTGGGCAAGGTGAGAACGGACGCGAGAGAATAGACTCGCGCATCGGCCGATGCAAGATCAGATTTGCGATCGAATCGCGATCGCTAGCACGACAGTTCTTCGCCGACGATGATCGCTGCGAGCGGCTGGGTGTCGTCCATGTCGCCGGCGATTTCGTTCTTCGCGGCAAGCGATTCGCCGCCGGAGACTCTCTGATAGCCGAGGCCGCGGATCACTTCAAGGATTTCGCTGCACGTGGGAAACATCCGGCCACTGCTGCGCTTATATTGCTCGAGCGCTTGCATGAACTCGACTTCCTCGCCGGAATAGTCCCGTTCGCAAGTGGTCGGGTCGATTTGGCGGCGGCGGTTGACTTTCGCTCGGCGCTCGATTTGGCGATGCTCGACGACGACCGACATTTCTTTCTTGCGGCGTTCGTCGCGGTCGCGGCGGTCCTTCAGCTTGGCGCGTCGGTCGGTCGATTTCGAATCAGGTTTTGAGCTTTTGACCACGGCAGAAACCCTCGTACTCGTAGGACGATTCGTTTGCCCGGCCAAGGGCCAGGGCACGAAATGAATCATCGGAGCCGAGTCGTGGAAAACTCTAACTTCTAGAGAAAACAGGCGATTGTTCCGTTCTGGGCGATTGGTGCGGATTTTACTGTCTGGAGAATCATTCCGGCTCTGGCGACACTTCCACCAGAATAGTCGGAGTCACGCCCGAAACACGCGCTGCAAGAATGCGATGAACGGGAGCAAACAGCGAAAACGGAGAGCGGAGAACTCGAAACCTCCGTTCTCTCCGTTTGCTCCTGGTCAAATGTCTTTTTCGGATGCGGCGGGGAGGGCACGACGGTGGCAGCGTCGGGCCACGAAATCAGCCGATGACGGCGATTCGCGAGAGCGGGAGCGGCTCGGCCGATGATCGGATCGGTGCATCGCCGCCGGGAAGTGTCCGCCGCAGCGCGTGTAAGGCGGCCGACATCGAATCGGCGACCGGCTTTAGCCCGTCGGCCATCTGTTCGACCCATTCGATCCGGTGCCCGCGAAACTCCTCGGTCATCGCCGCCGCCTGGTTGTAATACTGGCCATACAGATAGTTGCCGTCTCGCACAACCGCAGACGGAGGCACCGCAACTGAACGATCCGTCGCTCGATCCTCGTGGTTCGGCACATTCAAACCGCGCCATAAGCCAATCGCGACGAGTGCCGCGGCCGCGATCGCGGGGACCGACCACATCCAGCTTCGCCAGAGCGGGCGTTGCGCGTCGGCCGATTCGGCCGCCACGCGCACGGCGTAATTCGCCGCCACGCGCACGGCGAAATCCGGCCCGGGGCCGGGCGACTCGACCGTCTCCACGCCATCGAGCAGCAATTCGTGTCCGGCAAGCAAATCGGCGCAGTCGGAACAGTCGCGGGCATGCTCGACCAATTCCAAATCGGCGTCCGGCGGACTTCGCTCATCCAGCAATTCGTTCAATCGCATTTCAAACCGGACGCAGTGCATGGCGCTCCTCCGCTAACATTCCGCGCTCGCGCAATCGTTCGATCAATTCGCGGCGGGCTCGGTGGACCCAGGTTTTTACGGTGCCGACGGGGCACTCCAAAGCGGCCCCGATCTCGGCGTAACTCATCTCTTGTTCGTGAAACAGGACAAACGCCTGGCGGTAATCCTCGCGTAGTGATCCCATCGCCAACTGCAATTCCTCGCGCAGCCGGCGGGCTGGCTCGCCGTCGGCCGTCGTGTCCGACGGCTCCTCGACAAAGGCAGTCGTTGCCGGCCGCTTGGTCCGCCGCGAGAGCAGCGTCCGGCAGCGGTTTGCGGCAATCGCCAACAGCCACGGAAGAAAAGTCCGTTGCCGATCCCAGTGCGACAAGCTCCGCAGCGCTCGGACGAACGTCTCTTGCGCCATATCTTCGGCATCCTGATGGTGCCGCAGCATCCGAAAACAAAGCCCGAAGACCGGGCGCTGATGCCGATCCACCAGTTCGAGGATGGCCGAGTGCTCTCCCGCCAGACAGCGATCAACCAGTTTGCAGAAATCGTCTGCCAAAAGGGCACCTCGCTGCGGCTGGAAAGCGGTCCATCACTACAGAATACCCCGGCAACTCGCGGCGAGTTTCAGCGTGCCGGGAGCAATGGCCGGGTTCGGGGCTGGACCTCATCTTACCCGTCGAGAGGGTGCGAAATCAAACTAGAACTCGCCGGGTGCGGAAGACCACGCTATTTCCAGACTTCGCGGCAAATATCGCGGAGTTCGCCCGGCGAGACTTCTTCCAGCCGTTGGCCCCGCTGGGTGAGCTGCTCGTTGATCTTAATGGCGGTCTCCTGCATCACGGCGTGGGTCTCCTCGGAGCCGCCGCAGAGCAGGAAATTATCCCCCTTGGTGATCCGTTTGTGGCCGTCTTTGGCGTCGAAGGCCAAACCCAACAGGGCCGCTTTGGCGATCCGATGATTGCGTTTCAAATGAATCTCCCCAGCACAAGTTGGCCTGCGATCCCAGAGTTATTATCGCATGGGCCCGCGTTGGAACTATAGGCATGCTGGAGAATTGCGGTCAAGCGCGAGGCAGGTAGGGTGTGTCGAGCGAAGCGCTGACGCACCGGAACCCGCTTCGATATCGCGGTGCGTCGGCGCAGACTTGACGCACTCTACTTGAATACTGGCGAATTCAGCCCCGAAATCTCGCCGACGGCGCCGTCACGTGCTGTTCGTCGGGTTCGGGGCGCTGCTCAACTGGGCAAGCACTTGAATCACGCCGTTCAGATGGGCCAGCCGCGGTCCGAAACGGTCGATGAACTCGTTCAGCACGAAATCGCCGTCGAGCAATTCCTCGGCGTTGGAATTGACCTCGTCCGTCAGCGATTCGAGAAACTCCGCCTGCACCTTGCTGAGCGCCTCCGCGGCCATCCGGCAACCCTTGGCCAACCGCGGGTTGGCTTGCTTCCATTGCCCGAGTTCCGTGTTTCGCTGGCGCTGCGCTGCGCTAAACTGCGAGATAAGTTCTTCGAGCAATTCGTTCTGTCGATCCTGAGCGGCGAGAAGATCGCGCAACAGCCTCGTCTGCTCGTCGGCGGCGCACATCGGCGTCAACGTCGGAGGAGAAGAAGAAGGCGCGATATCAACCTGCGTGTACAGCGGAGTGCTCGAACGAGCGTTATTCGTCATGGAGAATCCAATTCCTTTCCAGCCAATCACGGACACTTGCGGGATGAATCGCGACTTGGGCAGTTAGCTCAGTGTAGTTAAAGGTCTTTGAAATTGCCAGCTAGAAGAAAGTAGAAACATGACCTAGCACTTGTTCAACTCGGGAACCGCGCACCAGCTCACCGCGCCAGCGAGGGTTCGCCACTTACGCGGTCGCCGCCTCGCTCGCCCTTTGGGCCAGCGGTTGACGTGGTGGCCGCGCCCGCAAAGTCGCCGCATCTTTCCCTTGGCCCCTGGACTTCGCCGTCTGGGCCCTGCCCCCTCAAGTCCATTCCGACGCGGCCCGATTGTCAATTGAGGGCCAATTCGGGCGAGCGATTTTCGGGCGGGGCGGCAGCGTTGTCGATTGTGAAACACCGAGGATTTGTGGATGCCCGTCGATGACGCGAAGTCGCAGCCGGCGCTCGGCTTTTTGACCGTGCTCGAACATGCTCAGCATGGCTTGATGGGCGGATATCTGGTGCTGAACAGCGCGGGCCGGCCGCTGGAATTCCATTGCACGGCGCCGATCAAGCCCAATCGCGCCCAACAGATTCTTTATGGCCCGACGCTCGAACCGTATCTCTACGGTGAACAGATAGGGCAGGCATTGGTCGCCAAATCGCCTGCGCAGCCGCTGGTGATCTGCACCGATCTGCGCCCAGCGCTGGCCTTGCGACCGCTGGTCAGCGCGCCCGTGGCGTTAGTTTTGCCGGAAAACGACGGGGCGCGCGGCGAACCGTCCCCGGTCCCGCCGCTAGCAGCGGCGGCCACGATAGCAGCCGCGCCGGGCGATGACGACGGGCTGCGAACACCACGGTTGCGGATTGACTCGGCGCATAGCGGTTGGCCGCAATTGCAGATTTTCCAGATCGGCCGCAACCGGCTGGCCGTTCCGCCCGACCGCGATGCCGACCGCTCGACCATCTTGAAGCGGCTCGCGCCGTTCGAGGACCTGTTCGATCTGGCCGAACCCTTCTCCCGCATCCGCGAAGCGCTCGAAGAAGCGCAGCGCGGCGGGCGATGAATCGGCTTTCGATTTGAAACCTTGGGATCGCGATTTGAGAGCGCCCGCCGATGCAGATCTTCTCGATTGAACTGCCGAACGCCGAGGTCACGACGCAATCCCAAGCGCGAAGTGATTTCAATTCCGGACTGCAACCTGATTTAGCAACGATGGATCTCGCCGACAGCCGGCCGGAGGTGTTGTCGGTTCCGCTCAACCGATTGCAAATCAAGACGCACACGTTTACATTTCCGCACGCGTCGGTGAAGGCCGCGCTGGCGATTGAGAGCGGCCAGCCACCGAGCGGCGAAGCCGGTCGCCCGGGCCCTGGCCTCGGGCCTCTAGCCTCCGGCCCCTCTCGCACTCGGTTCAAGCCTCCCGGCGACATCGTGAAGTTGAAGGACCGGCTGCACTATGTCTTGCAGCCGTCGCTCGAGACGCTGCTGACGGATTCGGCGCTGCATTTCCCGTTCGTGCCGTTTACTTATCAGTTCGAGGGAGTCGCCTTTCTCTTTCCGCGCGTGGCGGCGGTGCTGGCGGACGAAATGGGGTTGGGCAAAACGATGCAAGCGATCACGGCAATCCGCCTGCTAATCCATTCAGGCGAGATGCGGAGCGTACTGTTAGTCTGCCCGAAACCGTTGGTGACCAACTGGCAGCGCGAGTTTACCCTGTGGGCGCCCGAACTCCCGTTGGCCGTGATCGAAGGGGAGCAGGAAAAGCGCCGCTGGCAATGGCAATTGCCCGACGCGCCGATCAAGATCGCGAATTACGAGGCCCTGAACCGCGACCGGCGGATGGTGGTCGATTCGGGCTTGCATTTCGATTTGGTCGTGCTCGACGAATCACAGCGAATCAAGAACCGCAACAGCACGACGAGCCAAGTGGTGCGCTCGATCTCGCGGACGCGAAGCTGGGCGCTCACCGGCACTCCGGTCGAGAACAGTCCCGACGATCTGGTCGGCATCTTCGAGTTCGTCGCGCCGGGGCATCTATCGCCCGACATGAAACCGCGGAGCATGGGGCGTGCAGCCGGCGAATACGTGCTGCGTCGGACGAAAGACAAGGTGCTCACCGACCTGCCGCCGAAGCTGTTTCGCGATGCCGAATTGGAACTCACGCCCGAACAGCGTCAGACCTACGAACTTGCCGAAGACGAGGGAGTGCTGCGGCTCACCGAGATGGGAGACGAGGCCACGATCCATCATGTGTTCGAGTTGGTGCTGCGGCTCAAGCAAATCTGCAATTTCGATCCGGCCACCGGCGAAAGCGCCAAGCTGGAGCGCTTGGCGGCCGATCTGGAAGAGGTCGCGGCCAGCGGCCAGAAGGCGATCGTCTTCAGCCAATGGGTGCAATCGCTGCAAGCGCTCGGCCGCCGGCTGCGGCGCTTCGGCACACTCGAGTATCACGGGCAAATCCCGTCGCGCAAGCGCGACGCCGTGATTGAGCAATTCCGCGACGATCCACGGCGGCACGTGCTCTTGATCAGCTATGGGGCCGGCGGGGTCGGGCTCAACTTGCAGTTCGCGGGCTATGTGTTTCTCTTCGACCGCTGGTGGAACCCGGCCGTCGAGGACCAGGCGATCAATCGGGCCCATCGGATCGGCGCGGCGGGGCCGGTCACCGTCTGCCGCTTTCTCACGCTCGACACGATCGAGCAGCGGATCAACCAGATTCTCGAAGAGAAGCGCGAAATCTTCGACACGATCTTTTCCGACACGGCGCCCCACCTCCACTCCGGTCTCACGCAGCAAGAGGTTTTCAGTCTCTTCAAACTCCGCTGCCCGCACGGGCCAATCGATCTGGCGGCGTGAAAAACCATCGAGCTGGGCCACCCGAATTGTTTGGTCGCATCACTCCGCCGGTCTTTTGCACTGGGCCTAATCCGCCGTATGATGGGCGTCATGCCCTCGGCCCTTTACGAATACGACGTCCTCGTCATCGGCGCAGGACACGCCGGCACTGAGGTTGCGCTCGCCGCCACCCGGCTCGGTGCTCGCACGGCGCTTCTAACAACCAATTGCGACACCGTCGCTCAGATGAGCTGCAATCCGGCGATCGGCGGCGTGGCGAAGGGGCAGATCGTTCGCGAGATCGACGCGCTGGGCGGCGCCATGGGCCGCGCGATCGACGCCACCGGCATCCAATTCCGCCTGCTCAATCGCCGCAAAGGTCCCGCGATGCACAGTCCGCGGGCCCAGGCCGACAAGAAGCTCTATCAGCTCGAAGTCAAACGGATCGTCGAGGAGCAGCCGAATCTTGTGCTGCGGCAGGAGACGGTGGAAGACCTGCTCACCGAAGAAATCAGCGGGCGGCCGCGCGTCGTTGGGGTTCGCGTCCGCGGCGATGCCGAATATCGCGCTCGCGCCGTGGTTCTGACTACCGGCACGTTTCTGCAAGCCATCATGCACACCGGCGAGACGAAGACTCCCGGCGGCCGCGCCGGCGAAGGAACGACCGCCGGCATCAGCGGGGCGCTGGGCCGGCTTGGCTTCGAGCTGCGACGATTCAAGACCGGCACGCCGGCCCGGCTCAACGGCCGCACGATCGACTTTTCGCAGACTGAATTGCAGCCTGGCGACGACGAGCCGCAGCCGTTTTCGTTTCTCACCGAATCGCTTCCCGCGCCCCAGGTCCCCTGCTGGATCACATACACGAACGACGCGGTGCACGATCTGATCCGCGCCAATCTGCACCGCGCCCCGATGTACTCGGGGCAAATCCAATCGCGCGGGCCGCGCTATTGCCCCTCGATCGAAGACAAAGTCGTGCGGTTCGCCGATAAGGATCGGCACCAGCTTTTTCTCGAGCCGGAAGGGCGCCACACGCGCGAGGTCTATGTCAACGGAATCTCGACAAGCCTGCCGCGCGACGTGCAGGACGCCATGTTCCGTCTGATTCCCGGCCTGCAGAGAGCCGAGATCATGCGCTACGGCTACGCGGTGGAATACGACTACGCTCCGCCCGAGCAGTTGTGGCCCAGTTTGGAAACGAAGCGCGTCGCGGGGCTTTACTTCGCCGGGCAGATCAATGGCACGACCGGCTATGAAGAGGCGGGCGCGCAAGGCTTGATGGCGGGGATCAACGCGGCGCTGGCCGTGCGCGGCATTGACCCGATGGTGCTGGGCCGCGAGCAGGCGTATATCGGCGTGCTGATCGACGACCTGGTGACGCGCGGCGTCGATGAGCCCTATCGCATGTTCACCAGCCGGGCCGAATTTCGACTTTCGCTGCGGCAAGACAACGCCGATCGACGGCTTACGCCGCTCGGCCGGCAGATCGGGCTGGTGGACGCCGCGCGCTGGCAGCGACTGGCCGCCAAAGAAGCAGAGATCGTCACGGCGCTTGCCGTACTAGAATTGACCCGTGCCGGAGAATCCAACTTGCTGCGGCTCTTGCGGCGGCCGGAAACGACCTGGCCTGACGTGGTCGCCCAAGCGCCGGAGCTGGCGGCGATTTCACGCGAAGCGGCGCTGCAAATCGAATATGACGTGAAATACGCCGGCTACGTAGCTCGCCAGGAGATCGACGTCGCGCGGCAAAAGCGGTTGGCGGACAAACGGATTCCGTCCGAGTTCAACTTCGCGGGTATCGCACAGCTTCGCACCGAGGCGCGCGAGAAATTAACTCGCATTCGACCGGTGAGCCTTGCCCAGGCCGCGCGAATCAGCGGCATTACACCAGCCGATATCGCGCTCTTGCTGGTGCATCTCGAAGGCAATCGCTGATTCAGCTACTCCAAACCTGCGAATTTCGGGAAAATCGCTATTTTCTCAGGGGCCGGTTTTGGGTAAAGAACTATTCTGGGTTGAATTGGAGGGCGGTCGATGGCTGCCGAGCACGTTGCGGTGAAAACTCTGAGAAACCGCTTGATTTGCGTAAGATGTTAGTTGTTTGGTGGTTGCGTCGATTAAGTCGATATTGACTCAATATAGAAGATGGCTATAATTTGGTGCCGATGGCAAATTCGGTAATTCAGGCGAGAATTGTCGAATTGCCCAGTTTTTTCGGGATCAGATGCGAGAGTTTCTTCATCACCCCCTCCGTCGGGTTGGTGAAGGATCATGTCTAGCGTGACACGGAGGACTAGGAACCTTCGGGCTTGTCCGTGGATCGGCAGCTTCGAGGGTCCCGCTTAGACTAGCTGCACCATCGGCTAGGGAGAGGGGTGGTTCGCAGATGAAGACTGTGTTTACGACGGGTGAAGCGGCCAAGATTTGCAAGGTTAGCCAGCAAACCATTATCCGCTGTTTTGACTCGGGGCAATTGAAGGGGTTCCGCGTGCCGGGGAGCCGCTTCCGCCGCATCCCCCGCGATCAGCTCTTTTCGTTCATGCGGGACAACGGCATCCCGACCGACGCCTTGGAGAGCGGCAAGCGAAAGATTCTGGTCGTCGACGACGACGAGGAACTCGTCGAATTGATCGTCGATGTCCTCGAGCGCGACGGCCGATTCGAACTGCGCGCGGTGAACAACGGGTTCGACGCCGGGATGATGGTCAAGGAATATCGGCCCGACCTGATCGTGCTCGACGTAATGCTGCCCGATATCAACGGCAAGGAAGTCTGCCAGCGGGTGCGCAGCGACTCGACGATGGACGACGTGCGGATCATCTGCATCTCGGGGATGATCGAGGCCGACAAGGTCGATGATCTCAAGGTGGCCGGGGCGAACGATTTCCTCCAAAAGCCGTTCGAGGTCGAGCAATTGGTCGACCGAATTTGTCATCTGCTCGATGTCGAGACGGTGACGGCCGGCTCCGCGAGAGCGGTTTGATCGCGAACGTTTGAAATATGCACCAAGCCCACGGGGTGTCGCCCGTGGGCTTTTTTGATGAATTGGACTGTAGCTGGATTCGCAAGAATTCAGCCCTACCATCGGAATTCTTGCGAGTTCCGCTATGTGCCCGTGGACGAGCGCGAGCTAATCGAGCAACTTGCGGCGGCCGCGCGCGAGGCGGCCGAGCTACTTTCGGCCTTCGGCGATGCCGAACCGGCTGCGCGGCGGCTCTCGGGCGTGTTGGCCGAACTCGCGCCTGAATTGCCCGCGCTCGGCGAGCGATTGGCGCGACTGGATGAACTCGAGACGGATTTTCAAGCGGCGGTTGAGACTGCCAAGCTCGACGCGCTCAAGGAATTCGCCTACGGCGCGAGCCACGAGATCAACAATCCACTGGCCAACATCTCGGCCCGAGCACAGACGCTGTTGCAAGACGAGCGCGATCCGGAGCGCCGCCGCCGCCTGGCGGCCATCAACAGCCAGGCTTTTCGCGCCCATGAGATGATCGCCGACGTGATGCTCTTCGCGCGGCCTCCGCGGATGGAGCGCCGCGAGGTCGATCTCTCGGCGTTCGTGGCGATCGTGATCGATGAAATGTCGGAAGACGCCGCCGTCCAGCACACCCAGCTCATGCGTAAGGGGAGTTCGGATGCGCTCGTGGCCGGCGTCGATCCCGTGCATCTGCGCATCGCGCTCAAGGCGCTCGTGACCAATTCGCTCGAAGCGCTCGCCGAGGGCGGACGGATCGAGATCGAGGTCCGCCGCGGCGCGGGGCGCGCCGTCAAACCGGCTGCCGCGAGCGGCGAGGTCGCCGAAATCCTCCTTTCCGACACCGGTCCCGGCATCCCGCCGGAGGTCCGGCCGCACATTTTCGATCCCTTCTTCTCCGGCCGCGAAGCAGGGCGCGGCCTGGGAATGGGATTGCCCAAATGCTGGCGCATCGTGAATCAGCACGGCGGCCGCATCGACGCCGAAAGCGCCGACGGGCGCGGAGCAATCTTCAAAATCACGTTGCCGATTTGAGACGCTAATTCACGACCGCGGCCACCACTTTCTTGTGGTGCTTGTGGGGCACGATGGCCACTTTGTCGGCAGTGTCGCTCGTCGCTTCGATCACGACGTGCTCACCCTTGTGGATCGCGGCAAGCGTGACTGGTTTCATGCCGGCGGCGGTCGCCGCTTCGTACACCGTGCTCGGCCCGACCTGGAATGTCGTCGTGACTACCTCGGGTGGCACAACCGTCGCACCATTGACCACGCGCTTGTGTGCCTCAATCGTGATTGTGCCGTTGCCATCCGCAGAGACCGTCACCGACACCACCCGGCCATGCGCCTTGTGCTCCTTGTTCTTTCCATTTCCGGCTTCCGCCGCTGCCGGCGCCGGCACCCAGCAAACCGCGGCCAGCATTGCACTGGCAATGATCGCCAAACCCAATCTCGTTGCCAACATGTTCCACTCCTCACTCGGCTTTCGCCCCGGAATAACCCATCGCACACTCGAATCTGTTCACGCTTCCACGACTTCTTCGTAGCGGCCGACGCCAACCGCGGCTAGAATCGCAATCGTTCATCGCGCGGCATGTGGCCGACGCTGCCAGCGTCGGGGCCGGCGGCCCGCAAGAATTAAACACGCGGAAGTCGGGAAAGTTTCGGCCGTAGGCCGATGAGAGGGATTACATGGCCAGCGATCCCGACCCCAACTCGGCCGCGGAGCCGGCTGGTTCTCACCCGCCCTCGGCGAGCCGCTCGCGCCGCTGCGATCTGGGAATCGTTGTGACCAATTCACTGGAGTCGGGGTGCTTCGAGGACCGGCTGGCCTGCGTTATCACGTTGCGCGGCGATGGATTCGTCCTGCGTCAGGGAGCGCTTCATGGCCGCAATGTGGCCGTGATGATCTCCGGAGCGAAATCCCAACAAACGGTTTTTGCGGTGGAGGCCCTCGTTCACGGACATTCGCCGCGGTTGGTCGTCGCCGCCGGATTTGCCAGCGGCCTGACCGACCGGCTCGAGCGCGGCGATCTGATCGTGGCCGACAGTATTCTCGGGGTCACGCGAGAGCTGCTGCCGCTCGACCGGACCCTGGATCGGAATCTGCTGTCCGCCACGCCGCGTCTGCACGTCGGCCGGCTGCTGACGTTCGAGCAACCTGTCCGCCGGCCCGCCGAGAAACGATTGCTCGGCCAGGAGCATGGTGCGCTGGCGGCGGACGGGCAATCACTCACCGTGGCGAGAGTATGCCGCGGTGAAAACGTCCCATTTTCCGCGGTTCGAGTCATAGTAGACGCAGTCGATGACGAACTGCCGCCGGAAATCCAGCGGCTCACTAGCCGCAAAACGGCCGCGCAGCGGATCGGGGCCGTCGCCGGCTCGCTCGTGCGCCGCCCGTCCGCGATCAAGGCCCTCTGGAATGCCTACGAGTCGTCGCTCGCCGCTTCCGAGACGCTGGCCAAATTCCTCGAATCGCTCGCGGCGAGTATGATGTAGGGCGGAGGTCGGAGATCGGAGCAGAGTAATCGCTCGTCAGCCGGTTCGCTTGCGAACCGATCCGCGCGAGCAAGGATGAATTCGGAGAACTGCGCATGAGAATCCTTCTCGCCGGCCCGCGCGGGTTTTGCGCCGGCGTCAACATGGCGATCGACACGCTCGATCTGTCGATCCAGATTTTCGGCACGCCGATTTACGTCTATCACGAAATCGTCCATAATCGGCACGTCGTCGAGCGGTTTTGCTCGCAAGGCGCCATATTCGTCGATCACTTGGCCGACGTGCCCGAAGGCTCGCGGCTGCTGTTCTCGGCTCACGGCGTGTCGCCCGAGGTGCGGCGATTGGCGGCCGAGCGGCGGCTGAAGACGATCGACGCCACTTGCCCGCTCGTGACCAAGGTGCATCTCGAGGCGGTCCGCTTTGCCAGGCAGGGGTATACGATTCTCCTCGTCGGCCATCGCGGGCATGACGAAGTGGTCGGCACGATGGGCGAGGCCCCAGAGGCGTTCGTGCTGGTCGAATCTCCCGAGCAAGTCGATCGTCTCGATTTTCCGACCGGCACGAAGCTGGCATATCTCACGCAGACGACGCTCTCGGTGGACGACGCCAACCGGATCATTGGCCGCTTGAAGGAGCGGTTCCCGGAGATCGTCGGCCCGCCGAAGGAAGACATCTGCTACGCGACGCAGAATCGCCAGGAAGCAGTTCGGCAATTGGCCCGCGAGGCCGACATCGCGCTGGTGCTCGGGAGCCAGAACAGCTCGAACAGCCAACGCTTAGCCGAGCTGGCAATGGAAACGGGCGTTCGCGCCCATCTCATCGACGGCCCCGCCGATCTGGACCTGACGTGGTTCCGCGGCGACGAGACCGTGCTAATTACTGCCGGGGCCAGCGCGCCGGAATCGGTAGTCGAAAAATGCGTGGCTTTGTTACGCGACAAGTTCTCGGCCACCGTCGAGCCGCGCTCGATCCGGGAAGAAGAAGTTTACTTCCCGCTGCCGAAGGAACTGCGGACGGTCGGGCGATAGCGGGCTTCGATTTTGGATTTGCGATTTTGGATTGCGGAGGTGAACTCCAACCCCGGACCATCCCGCCGTTTACAATTCCGCCTGCGGACGCTGAATCCAAAATCCAAAATCGGCAATCCAAAATCCGATCACCGCGGCTTGGCGAAAACTGCCGAGTCGGTCAGCGGCGTATCGACTTCGCCGTGGATGTAGGTCTTGAGGTAATGGTTTTCCATCGTCAGGTGGTCGTGCTGGGCCTTGACGATGTCGCCGATCGAAACGATGCCGATCAAACGGCCGTCGGCGACGACTGGCAGATGGCGAATGCGGCGATTGGTCATCGTGCCCATCGTCTCTTCGACGGAGTCGGCGGGCGTGCCCATCGCGACGTCTTTAGTCGTCATTGCCTCGCTTACGCGGACTTGATCGAGCGGCGCGCGCTTGGCGGCGCAGGCCTTGAGAATGTCGCGCTCGGTGATGATGCCGAGCATCGACGACGAGGAATCCGCCGCCGTGACGACGAGCGAGCCGCAGTTGTGACGCACTAGCGTCTGCACGACGTCGTCGAGCGTCGCCTCGGGACGAATCGTGTGAACGGCGGAACCTTTTTGGCGGAGAATGTCTTGCAGTAACATGGCCGAGCCCTTGAAAAGATAGTTGGCTTGAGAGATGAAACCGGCCGGCGCCTCGTTCAGAATCCAGACTATTCAGCATATCGCTCGGCCGGGGGCCTTGTCAAAAAAAATCCTCGGATGTTTAAGCGACGGGAGGGCTTCCGAGCGGGGACGGACATTCGCAAATCCTGACTTTTCCAGATGGCCGGTTTGCCTCGATTACCGGCTCTGCGAAGGCTGCGCAAAATTCAGCGCCGGCCGGTCCAGGGTTGTCCGCCGCGTGGCCATGTGACACGAATTGCTATTGGTTTCGCCGCGCCAGCACTGGTATCCTTCGGCAATCCGAGATAATGACCTCCCTCGGCTCGCAGCGCCGGCATGCGGAGCACGACCTCCACTGTCCAATATGCGCCATCCCGCCGCGAGCGGCGGGGCTAACGGAGCCGCCTTCCGACCTCGACTTCCAACCCCGACCTCCGACTCCCGTGCTCACCGTCCTCATCCCTGCCAAGAACGAGCGGCTGAATATCCGCCCCTGCATCGAGTCGGCTAGGTCGATCGCCGACGAGATTCTCGTGGCCGATTCCGGCTCGACCGACGGCACTTTGGAGATCGCGCGGCAACTGGGCTGCCGGACCGTCGAGCGCGAATTGGTCGATTTCTCCGATTTCAAGAACTGGGCCATCCCGCAAGCGAAGTATCCGTGGGTGCTGGTACTTGATGCCGACGAACGCGTG
>DASZFO010000078.1 GCA_035939775.1 Pirellulales bacterium
CGGCTCAAGAACGCTTGCTCGCGGCCCAGCAGAAGATTGTCGCGCCGCTTGCCACCAGCAACTTCGTCGATTCGAGCATAGAGGTCTTCCAGCGTGCCGAATTTCTGCAACAGTTCGCGGGCCATCTTCGGCCCGATCAGCGGCACACCGGGGATGTTGTCCACCGGATCGCCGACCAGCGCTTGATAGTCAACGACCTGTTCCGGCCGAACGCCCCAATCCTCGGCCAAGGCCGCGGCGTCGAACATCTGATTCTTCCGCACGTTGAACATCTTCACGCGCTCGCCGAGCAATTGCCGGCAATCCTTGTCGCCGGTGACGACGATGCACTCCCCGCCTCTCTCGGCCGTGATGCGAGCGACGGTCGCCAAAACGTCGTCGGCTTCGTAACCGGGCACACCGAGCACCGGCACATCGAGCGCAGCGAGCATCCGCTCGATGGCCGGAATCTGCGGCACCAAATCGGCCGGCATCTCCGTGCGATGCTCCTTGTAACCGGCAAACATCTCGTGGCGAAACGTCGGGCCGTGCATGTCGAAAGCGCAAAACAGATAGTCCGGCTTCTTTTGCTCCAATAGAAACATGATGTCGCGGGCAAAACCGAACACCGCTCCCACCGGCTCGCCTCGCGGGCTAGTCATCTCCGGCAGGGCGTGGAACACCTGGAAGATCAGCGAATGCGAATCGACGACGTAGACCGTCTTGCCGCGCAGGCTCTTGGGGGGCGAAGTTTCTTTCTGAGGCGACGCTCCGTTTTCGGCAACCGGCTCGATCGCAGTTAGCGCTGCAACATCGGCGACTGAGGACGCCAGCGTTTCAGGGAGCGGATCGATGGATGTCGCGTTGGCCGCGCGATTTGAGACATCCGCCTTTTCGGCCGGTGTCTCCGGATCGAGCCCCGGCAAACGGGTTTGACGACTGCGTGCGGGCATTGGCGAAGGAGGGATGAACCAGAGATGAAACTTCGACGGAGCGGCTTTACCGGTCGTTAGCGGCAAGCCAAAAATGCCGCTCGGGATCCTAGCGCCGTGGCCGTCAAACTGTCAAGCGGACCGGTTGTGTGGAAGTGTGTCTTAAAACTGTGTGCAGTCCGGGAGGGCCCGAGGTGCGGAGCGCCCTATGGACTTGGTGGTGCGCTAGGGACAGGCCGTTGCGTTACTCGCCGCCAAAGTTCCTGGATGCCGCTTGCCGGTCGCCTCATTATCGTAGCTTCCGGGAAAGCGCTCTTGTATCGAGCGATCTCGTCATCAGAGGCCGACTTGTCGATGGACAGCCCCAGATAATACTTGTCCCCGAGCCACCTGCGAAACAAAGGGATTCTCTTCAGTGAATCCCCGGTCACAGAATCGACGCCCGGCGCAGCGGCCATCACGTCACGTTTCTTGACAATCTCGACCTGCCGACCGATGTAGCCGCAGAGCATTGCCAGCAGCGTCGCAACGATCAGCAGCGTCCGCAGGCTGAATTGGAAGCGGCGACGTGGAAGGGCGATCATTCCAAACAGTATACCAGATTTCAAATCTCAGATTCTGCTTCGCCCGCTGACCAGCCGCGGAGTTTTTCGGCGGCGAACTCTGTAAATCTATCGCCGACGATCGCCTCGCGCGCGGCGGCCAGCAAACGCTGATAATAGGTCAAATTGTGAGCTGTCAACAGGATTGGGCCGAGCATCTCGTGGACCATGAACAGATGCCGCAAATATCCTCTGCTATGGCGGCAGGCGGGGCAGGGACAGCCTTCCTCCAGCGGGCGCGGATCGACGGCATAACATTGGTTCCGCAGGCGAATGCTGCCGGCATCGGTGAACGCCATCCCGTTGCGGCCGTTGCGGGTGGGGAGAACGCAATCGAACAGATCGATCCCCCGACGGATCGCCTCCAACAGATCCTGCGGCCGGCCGACCCCCATCAAATAGCGCGGCCGATCGGCCAGCAAGGCGGAGACGGTCTCATCCAGAACGCGAACCATCTCCTCGGGCGTTTCGCCGACGCTCAGGCCGCCGACGGCGTATCCGGGGAAACCCATCGCGGCGAGCCGCTCTGCGCAAGCGATCCGCAGCGCAGAATCAAGTCCCCCTTGAACGATTGCAAACTGAGCCTGATCGGCACGACGATGGGCCGCCTGCGACCGAGCAGCCCACCGCACGGTGCGCTCAGTGGCATCGCGAATCGCCGCCGCTTCGTTCGGCAGCGCCACGACGTGGTCGAGCACCATCGCCACGTCACTCCCCAGCGACTCTTGGATTTCGACGGCCCGCTCGGGAGTCAATTGCACAAGATTGCCGTCGAGATGCGAGCGAAACGTGGCCCCTTCCTCAGCGATTTTCACAATTGCGGCAAGACTGAAGAGTTGAAATCCGCCGCTATCGGTGAGGATTGGCCCACCCCATCCCATAAAGCGATGCAGGCCGCCAAGCTGCTCGACGATCCGCTCGCCGGGCCGCAGTGCGAGATGATAAGTATTGGCCAGCACCATTTGAGCGCCGGTCGCACGCACCTGCTCGACCGTCAGCCCCTTGACCGTCGCCTGCGTCCCAACCGGCATGAAGGCGGGCAACTCCACCGGGCCGTGCGGAGTGAAAAACGTGCCACGCCGCGCCTGACAATCCTTGGCGGCATGCACGAGCCGATATGAGAAATCGCGCGGAGTCATCGTGCCAGTCGCACTACGATATAGGGCGTCGTCTGATTCAGGTCGGGATAAATCCGGCCGTGCCCTTGGTTGTCCATGACTTCGAACAGATACATGAAATCCCATTTCGGCGAGACATCCTCCGCGGGGACGGTCGCTTGAAAATGGCCCGCGGCATCCGTGGGGAGCATCGGCAGAGTCCGGTAGTCCTCGAACTGCGTGACGCTGCGGTAGCGGAGGCGGACCCACTTGATGCCCGAGGGGGCATGGGCTTCGGCCGTGATCGTGAGCGGCTTGCCGGCTTCGGCTGAAGTGATGGGCTCGTGAATTACCGTCGGCATTTCGGCCGGCTCAGCGGCCTGATAACGAGGGGCCGGTTTTGAGCCTGTTCGAGAACCGCCTGCGGACAGGGGGACATTCCCCTTTTGTTCTGACTCACCCTCACCCCGGCCCTCTCCCGTCAAGGCAGAGGGAGAAATCGAGGACAGTCCCCGGCGGTTCTCGGCCTCGCGCCGCTCTTGTTCCAGGGCGAGCAGACCTTTTTCGAGACCCGCTAGTTCGGACTTCCAGTGGCCGGAAAGGTTCCGGTTGCGGGTGCCCATCATCAGATCGTCGGCATAAACGTCTCCCGCGACGGTCACAAGTTGCCGCCAAGCCTCGATGGCGCTGCGCTCGTTTGCGATGGCGTCGTCCAGCGCGGCAACATCTTTGGTCCGGACATACAAGCGGTAACTGACGGCCGCGGGAATCCTGCGCGAGTGGTAAAGCGCCAAGTTAGCGAGGATCTTCAGATCCACGACGGTCGAATCGAACTCCTTGCCGCGGTGGTCGCCGATCCGCTTTTCTGCCTCGGCCACTTGGGCGGCGACCGTCTCGGCCGCGTGCGCGAACCAGCGGCTGGTTTCCTGAGGGCGGACCTTGGCGGTTTCGCCCCCTTCGATCAGCCGCTGCGCCTCCTCGTCGAAATTCTCGAATTGCTGTACGTCGCTCCCCTCGGCCTTGGCGAAACTCGGCAGAGTTCCGAAGCTCTGCTTCTCCGCCCAGCCCACGGTCATGGGAAAAGCGCGATACGGATAGCTCGAGGCGACGATTCTTGGCAGAATCCAGCTCGCCTGGTGCAGGCCCTGTTCCAGAAACGGCGCCGCCTCCTTGCCGAAACGCCTTTCGAATTCCCGATCCCAAACTTCGGCCGGCGTGTCGGGGTTGTAACCTAGGCGACCAAAGACCTGGAAGAAATGCCAGTACCGCTCGAATTCATAGTCGTAATAGCGGTAGGGCACTTTGAGCAGATCGAACGGCTTCATGTCGTGCGGCTGGCCTTCCATCTTCGTGGCCAGCGGCTCGTTGACTTCAAAGCCATCGCCGTCGTAGAGGTGGGTGCTCTCGACAAACCGCCGCGCGTATTCCGGATCGCCCCACAGCAGAATCCGCGCGGTGCCGCCGTTCCACAGCCGCCAATGCACCTTGTACTGCTGCGGATATCGGAGCAGATCGGCGTAACCATGCCGGCGGTTGTGCTGATCCGGCGGATTGACGTGCGTGGGATGGAATGGCAGGCCCATCTGTTCCATCCAATACTTGGTCGTGATCCGCAGCTTCACCCCCGAGTCCAGCCCGGTCTGAATAACCGAATCGGGCAGCCCTTTCGCCCGCAGGTCGAGCCGCAGGTTCGGGGCCTCGTGCTTGATCATCTTAAAGACGCCTCGCCAAAAAGCATCCTGCTCGCCGCGCTTCAAGCCGGATTCGTCGTGCATGCGAAATTGAATGGCATCGAGGTTTGGGACCACGCGGATGAACTTGGCCAGCGCCGCCTTGGTGTACGGAAGCAAGTTGTCGCCGCTCAGGCCCCACACCAGGCCGGGCGTCGGCTTGCCGGCCGCTTCATCGGCGCCGGGCACGCCGCCCCCTTGAACCCCGCCACGATAGATGTGGTCCCAGATGCCGATGGTGAAATCCAACCCACGGTCGTGGGCCATCTGAATCAGGCGGTTGAGTGCCGCGAGGTTGCGCTCTTGCTCGGCGGCGCTGATCCCCACCATGCGCACGTCCGAGAAACCGTCGACATCGAAAAAGTACGGATAACATGGCGCGAGGAAACCGCCGTTTTCATAGCCGAAGATCACCACGAGCGAATTGAAGCGGTTTCGGGCCAACGTATCGAGATAGCGGGCCCAGTAGGCTTCGTCGTAAAAGCGGCTTTCCCAATAGGCGCGGTTCATCGTGTAAATGGAAACCGCCCGCGTCGTCACGGCCGGCTTTTCTGCGGCTTCGCGCAGTTCGCTAAGCGGTGCGGCGCGATCGGTGCTCCAGCCGATCCGATCGGCGACGTCCAACTCACCGTACATCAATCCCCGCAGGTCCGACCCGGCGATCACCCAGCACGGTTTGTTCCGGTATTCGGACTTGCAGATGACAATCGCTTCCGGCCCTTGCAGTAGCGGCTTCTTCGCGGCCTTGAGCAACTTCGCCGCTGCACCGTCGCCGTTGGCGAGCCCCGCGACGATCGAGAACTTTCCGCGCGCCGCTTCAAGCGAATCGACTTTTTCAGAAGGAATGCCCTTTTTGCCGAGCGCGGCCAGAATCTTGCCGGCGCCGTGCGCGGCCGCACGCGCCGCGCCGTCCGTCACCACGGACACGACAGGTTCGTCGTCCGCGGAACAATATGAGACGACGAAGCACATTGCGAACAGCGCGCTGAGTGGCAGAGCCTTTCGCCGGATAGTAGTCGCCAATCTCATTCGAGGTTTCATCCGATGTTTTCGTCTGCGGCGAGATGGAATCGATCCTGGGTGGAGCTTCAGAGCTACATTGATACCTTGGGTGCCATGCTCACGGCTCGGCGTCGGCATGGACGGTGTTGGCACATGGCCACTCAGAGCAGTGGCCATGCCACCCGCCACCCGCCGGATTTGAAGCCCAACTGACTCAGACTGCCCGCTATCTTACCAACGCGGATTTGCCGGCGACAGCGTTTCAGATTTGACAGGGCCGTCGTCGATCGGGAAAATGCGGCGATCAGGAGTTCTCATGGATCCGCGTGATTCCGCCGCGACCGTCCCCCGCCGCGATTTTCTCAAAGGCGCCGCTGCGGTGGCGGCGGCCGCCACGGTTTCGTCCGCCTCCGCCGAGCAAAGCCCTGCGAAGCCGAGCAAGACCATCGGCATTCAGGTCGGCGCCGTTTCCTTTGTCGACGAAGGGGTCGATCAGGTTCTCGATATTCTCCAAGAGCGCGGCCACGTCAACACGATCTACCTGGCCACGTTCACCTACGGCCGCGGCATCGCTGGCCGGCAAGTGCCGGGCCAACCGCTGCCAGATCACGGCAAGCAGCAATACGACCAGGACACATTCCACGGCGGCAACTACGCCACTCCCCATGCCGCGTTTTACGAGAAGACCGCGCTCAAGCAAACCAAGGCCCCGGATTTCGGCGACTACGACGTTCTCGCTGAAGTCCTGCCGAAGGCCAAGCAGCGCGGGCTGCGAGTGTACTGCTGGTATGAAGACGTTTTTCGCACGGACATCGCGGGAGTCCAGCCTCTGCGGGAGATCGACCTCCAGGGTCGCCCGACCGCCACGCTCTGCACGCTAAATCCCGATTACAAAAACTTCATCGCCGGGATGACGGCCGACTTCTGCAAGTCGTACGATATCGACGGCGTCATGTGGGGCTCGGAGCGCCAAGGACCGCTCAACAACGCCATCGGCGCCTCGCACGCCGGCCGGGCCGACCCGAATCGCGTAACCTGCTTCTGCGAACACCATCAGAAAGCGGCTCGAGTTCGCGGCATCGACGTGCCGCGGGCCATGGAAGGCTATAAGAAACTGGCGCAATTCGTCACCGCCGCGCAAGCCGGCAATCGTCCGTCCGACGGCTATTTCGTCACCTTCTGGCGGCTGCTGGTCGAGTATCCCGAGTTGATCGCTTGGGAAAAACTCTGGACCGACGGGCAGCACGCGATCTACCAGGATGTGTACGACACCGCGAAGAAGAGCAAACCCGCTGCCCAGGTCGGCTTCCATATCTGGCACGCTAACTCCTTCGCCCCTTTCTTCCGCGCCGAGCAAGATTACGCGAAGATGGCCACCTATGCCGACGAACTCAAGATCGTCGCCTACAACCTCTGCGGCGGCCCGCGCTACGCCGGCGCGATCGAAAGCGTTCACAACACCGTCTTTCGCGATCTATCGCGCGAAGAAGTCTTCAGCTTCTTCAACCGCATCCTCAGCTACGAGCACGAGAGGCCGCTCGCGGACCTTCCCACGACCGGCCTCTCCGCCGACTACGTCGCCCGCGAAACGCGGCGCGCCGTCGAAGGCGTCGAGAACCGTCGGGTGGAACATCCGCCGTGGCGGGGACTGTCCCCTTTTGTGGAGTCCGCGAAACAAAAGGGGTCTGTCCCCCTCTCCGCGGACGGTTCTCGGATAGGCTCCAAGTGCAAGATTCTCCCCGGCATCGACATCGACATCCCGACCGCCCGCGACCAGAAAAAGACGACGCCCCAGGACGTCTACGACTCGACGACCGCCGCCCTCAAGTCCGGCGCCTCGGGCGTGATCTTCTCCCGCAAATACTCGGAAATGCGCCTCGACAACCTCTCCGCCGGCGGGCGGGCGGTGAAAGAGTTTCTAGGGTAGGCCACTGCCGTGCCTCGCGCAGGAATTGGCACCGGAAAAGGCGACAAGTGCAATAATCGCTGGCGGGAAGTAAAGCCGGAATTATCCCCTTTCCTGCGTCAATCCAAACGTGGCTTTGGGCTCGCACACACGGAGGCGGAGCAGTGAACAGCTACTGAATTGCACTAAACAACTGCTCGGCCCAGGTCGCATCGCAAAGCGGCCGGTGGAAATGGCGATGAGGTTGCTGCGGATTGGATGTTCGCAAACATTGGCGCTCTCCGATTCCGAATATAAGCGCGCGGATTCGTTTGGACCGAACGTCCGTTCTCCAAGTCTCTCCTGATTGGCCTTTGTCATGGGTTGCCACATGCGGAGGGTCGCGGGCAATGATGGACTGCGATTTTGAGAAGATGACGTAGTTGTCAGTAATGGGAGCGGGCGAATTCCTCACAGTAAGCGGATTTCCGTCTTGGTGTTCAATGCCCGCGACAACGATTTCTTCCTTGGAAAAGGATTTGTCGTTTCGCTTGCAGATTCTCCAGAGCCAATCCTTGTGCCATTTTGGTTTTCGCAAACATGGTTCAAAGTGCTCCCAGCCTCGATCTAGCGGACGAATCAAAAGATTCAAGTAACTGCGGAAAACTGACTCCACTTGACAAGCGAAGATTTCCTGCTGTGATATCTTTCGCTCAACGCGACACGCCGCCGCAAACCTGTATCGCGTAGTCGGCGAGCCATCCCTTTCCGCTGCGAAAAAGATCATCCAATCGTCTGGCCGGATCTTGCAACGAACATCAGGCCGGCACACGCCCCAAGTCACAGGGGCTTTGTGATACCGGGCTGAAAAAAAGGCCGGATCATCGCCAATGTCGTAAGGGAATTCGTCTGCATGTATCGAATCGTAGAAACTCGCGGCGGTGGGATCGGCGTCGGATTCGAGGCGGTCGCGCTGATCGGGAACGATGTAGGCACCAGCAAACAATTCGGACATTTTTTAGTTCCAGTGGCTCACGATTCGAGCAGGGCTGATGCGTCACCACGAACGGCTTGACAGAACAGCCGCCCCTGTCAAAGCGAACAACAATATCGACATCCTAAGGTGTCACCGGCCGTCTGTACACGAGCGTCGGAAATTGCGGATGCCGACCGCGAGGCGGCAAGTGGTGAGCATTTATTGTCCCGTAGGCACCTGACATTGGAATTATTTCGCCTCGCCGCCCGCATTGTTCATATTTCGTCGGTCGCTGAAGTTCGAGTGCGCGTCGTCGGCTATACTGCAGTGATCGGCGGCTGTGGCTCGGGTCCAACGGTCGCCTTGGACAACCCATGACTACGTTGCAGCTTCACGTATTCAACGCTTTGTACCTCGCCCTCTTGGTCGTTGTCGCCTTCTTCACGCGGGCGACGGCGCGGCGGATCGCGGGGGCGTTGGTCGGCGGGGCCGTCTTTGGTGTGGTGTGCTTGGGAATCATTGCCCTGGGCGAGAAAGTCGGCTGGTGGCACTTTACAATCACCTGGAAGCCCTACTTTCTGACGCTCATGCTCCTCGGTTTCGCTATCTCGTGCGCTCCCGTCTACCTCGTGACCTGGCGGCTGGCCCGCCGGTTCGGCTGGCGCGGGCTGGCGGTGTTCGCCGTCTTCGCGGCGCTCATCGGCCCGCCGCGCGATAATTGGTACATGGCGAAGTTCCCGGAATGGGGCGCCTATGGGCCCGGGATCGCGCCCATCCTGGCGATCGCCGCGACCTATGCCATCATGGTGCTCCTGGGGCATTCGGTGATGCGCATGGTCGCCGGTCCCGCCCGAGGATCCCCATTGGCTCGGATTGTTCACCACAGAGCCACAGAGGACACAGCGAAAACTTAACAGGTTAATGAGTTGCGACGACCTTTCGACCCGGCAAACGCGGACATACTGTATTGTGCCCCCGTCTCTGTATTACAAATGCGTAAAAACGTGTTTTTTGACGACAAGTTTTGAACAGGAGGAAACAGAGGAATCGGCGACTCTCACTCCGTTCTCTC
>DASZFO010000079.1 GCA_035939775.1 Pirellulales bacterium
TATTCGCGCTGGTGCCGGTGTCGTGAAACCAGGTGGAAGTATTGGGCTGCGATCCTGCGGGGAGGTTGAACTCGTCGTCGAAGACCATGTTCGCTGCTAACATGGCGCGCAACTCGAGCTGCTCGAAGCCAAGCCGAGGCCGCCGATATGTCTTCCGCCTATTCGATCCCATGAGTGACGCTTCCGCCGACGAATTTGTAGGGCGCTCTCAAGCGTCCTTAAGTTTCGCCGAAGCTAGGCCGGGCGTCAAATTGCGCATTGGCGGCGAACCGCTGAAGTCGGGCCATTAATGGAGAGCTGCTTTGACGTAGCAACGCGATCCAGGCATTCGAGTCGAGCAAAAACTTCACTGCAGCGGCTCGCGCTCCTCAAGCGTCCCTTGCGGCGGTCGCTCGAAATCTCCCTGCCAGGCTCCCGCGATGCCTCGCACCCAAAGCGAATAGCCGTTCGAGTCGGTGGAGGAATCCACGGCCGGCTCGATCGTCACCACCACTTCGCGATTGGCATCCGCGGCGCCGACGGGCACGTGCACCTGCAAAACACCGTCCGCGCCGATCCGTGATTTCACAATCATGCGATTCATGATTCATCTTCCCCCATCGCTCCAAGTATACCGTGGGGCCGGTCGCCGGCAAAGAAACGTCGCCCCGAATGGATGTCACGCATGATCGAATTAGGATTCGGCGTCGGCGAATAACGCGATCACGGCAAGAAGCCAGTTGCCCGATCGGTTGAGGATCGAGACCGGAACCCGGCAGGGTTCGCAGCCATTAGCCGGTGGTTTCGGCCGCGAGGCCGACGAACAAATCCGGCGGGGACTGTCCCCCTTTTGCGGAGCGGGCACCATCGCCGCGATGGTCGGCAGCAAAACGGGGACTGTCCCCCTCTCCCAGCCGGATTTGTTAGGCGCTGTTAGCAGGAATCCCCAAAGCGCTTCGCATCCCGGCAGGCCGCGCCCCGTTGGCGGTTGATTCTGGATATGAAGAACGATTGACAGGCGAACATCCTTTTCGCGAAGATCCGGCTACGGCGTCGAAAGCGACTTAAATGGGAGATTTGCTATGACGTTGCAGGACGAACAGCGCGCGATCAATGAAAAGGTACGCCCGCATATTCCCATCGACGGATGGAACAGCACTGTGGCCATCGTTGTCGCGCGCGGGAACGACGTACATCAATTCGGCACCGGCGTTCTGTTTCGAGTTGCGCAGGACGCGTTCGTGATCACTGCTGGCCATGTCGCCAGGAAGGCGGCGGAAAACAAGTGGACACAGGGCCTAGCGGGCGTCTCGGAATCCATCGTCGCCCTGTCTGGCCAGTGGCTTTGCACTGACGAGGATCCTTTTGATATCGCAGTCCATCAGCTTCCACAAAGCACGGTCGATAAACTTAAAGGAAAAGTATTTCTTCGCTTCGACGACATCGATTTTGAGCCACAATCGCCACTCGCCGTTTTCACAATATTCGGATTTCCAGAGGTTTGGTCCAGCCCAAGTACAAATGAGTCGGAGAAGCTCACCCTGAAGCCGTTCGAATTCACTACTTACAGGTATGACCGCGACACGGCCGCTCTCAGTGGGTACGAAGAGCGATACCATTTGCTGCTCGACGCGCAGCCACGAGATATTTCGCTCGACGACGGTTCGGCCGCGGAATTTCGGACCTTGCAGGGTCTTCCCGCGTCGTTTCCGAAAGACGTTGTCGGAATAAGCGGTTGTAGCGTTTGGAGAATCGGTGATCTTCGCGTGCCAATTGAAGAGTGGGGACGAGACCGCGCACGAATCGTTGCGGTCCAGACCAGCGTGTATTCTGGCAAAGCCGCGATCAAGGCAACGCGATGGATCGCGGTCAGCACCCTGATTCACGACGCGTTTCCCGAACTTCGCCCCGCCATGACGCTTTGGCGAAGGCGTTAGCACATTTGCGCTCGCCTGCCGTGCAACCCGAAGCGATTGGCGGTGGATTGGCGAGCGGCGGCCGCAGCACTATCGGGGTTGATTCAATGCTCCACCTCGCGCTTCAGAAGCGCGATTTCGTCGGGGGTGAGATTGAAGAGGCGGAAAACGCGGGCGTTGATTTCGGATTCGGCTTCATTCAATATTCATTCCTGCGTCGATGATCGAAGCGCCTGGAAAAGCATCAACTTTTGCTTCGCGCGCAATGATTTGTCCAGTCCACCAGCCTGCGGGAGCCAATTCAAGGCGATATTTCAAGTCGAGCGGATAAACACCGAATTGGTCCATTATGTCGAACTTAAGCTCTGCACCGAGATCCTTCATAACAAAGACACCGGCCCCCGCGTCCGAACTGCCAAATTGAGGCCGCCACCGTTGCTCTCGCGCCGTTGAGGAATCTCGCCAGAGCTGCTTGTTCACGAGGACGTCGATAGCGGCTTGCTCCATTCGGTGAACTACGGGAGCTGCATCGCGCTCAAGGAGGAAAGCTGGCCGACGATCAGCGTGGGTCAACGGGCCTCGGAGGTCGATCCATTTCTTGATTTCATCCGGCGTGTATCCACATCCATTTGGCGCGAGAAACTTGCTGAGAGGTGTCGAGAGTTGGCCGCAAGCGGTCTTGAAAGCGCGCTCAAAGACTCGAAAAAGCTCATGGAATCTTCCACTCGGATGCGGATGAGCGATGGCCTCTGACATTAGGGCAATGCCGTCGGCGCGGTCTGCACATAGTTGCTGAATAACCGAAAATGAGATGCGAGGATGGCCATGCGGATGTGCGAACTGCCCGCGTGCGATCCCGCGATGTGCGTCCAGCCAGACGCGTTCAGCGTCCGATTCCGGAATAAACGCAACGCACGGATCGACCGACCTAATCGAGCGCCGACTTCGAGTAGCGACTGATACTGCGTTAACGGCCAGCTCCAATTGTTCCTCAAGATGGCGGCGAACGTCATCTTGCGGCTCAAGGTCGCCATCGCCGTTCGAACTCGGGTAAGACGACAAAGGACATTGGCATGTCAAGTAAACATCGAGCCCTGTCGCGTCGAACCCCTTCGCGAACATTTCTACTGGAAGCAGGCCGAACGTCAGCGTTTTTTCTGTCCAATCTCCAATCGATAATGACTCAAATTTTGCGACGATCATTCGCAATAATTGCATGGCAAACGCTCCGAGGATCAGGCCACTACCAACCGGTAATTCGTGCAGCTTCGACTACGAACTCTATCCGGCACGCGATACACAGATTATACGAACGGCATCCTTGGCGGGGCGGTTTGCCAGAGGAGGGCGATTTCTTCGGGGGTGAGACCGTAGGCTTCGTTGACGAGGTCGCTGATTTGGCGTTCGAGGGAGAGGGATTCGGCGGCGAGGGCGCGGGCCGGTTCGATGGTGCGGGCGTGCTCTTCGCGGACGTTTTTGAGCGCGGCGGCGGAGAGCGGGTTTTTCTTTCCGCGAACTTTTCTGACTTCGGCAACGAAGGCATCGGAGTCCAAATCGACCGGCGATTGAAGCTTCATGCTTGGCTTCGCGATTTCGTACTCGACGCGGAGCCAATCCAGAATCGTTCGCCGTGTGACTTGAATATCCGCCGATCTGGCGGAGATTCGATCCACCAACACGGAACTGGATTTCCGTTTCTCATCTGACGGCGTCGGGACTGGAAAGCTTCGCATGTAGGAAGAAAACAATCGAAGGGCTTCGTCCTTCCCATGCTGGGCCGATCGCCACGAATACCACCACGCTACCGGCGAATTCAACGTCGCGAGCAGCCATTTGTCATCGGTGACGATGAAGTGGACCGTGTTGTTCGACATACGTCCATCTTTATCGAGGCAGAACTGTGGGCGCCAAGCAATGTCCTGGTACATGATCTTTGGCTCGCTGAATTCCCTCCAATAATCAATTGAGTCTTGAATCTCAAACCATTGATAGGTTCCCGGCTTTCTGCCTGGCCATTCACCGCCGGACCACCCCGGAGGCTTCGGATCAAGTTGCATTCGGAAGTTCTGCAAGTAGTCGCGAACGCCTGGATAATTGTCAATTTCGATTCCGCGCCTTGTAAAAATCATCCAGAGTCTCGGCCAATCTAGCGACCAGCGCTCAATGTCTTGGCCACGGACATACGGCATGATTATTTCACCGCTGCGAGCGTCGGAATCCACAATCCGCTTGCGCGTCGAATCAGTGATTAGGAAGACTTCATTGCAGCCCGTGACGACGCCGCGGTAAAGGCGTACACTCGGCAACTCGGAAAGTGGAACGCCGGCAGCGCAAATCTTGGAAATTAGCCCGTTCACGCCACCCGGTTCGAGCTGCCACGTGGCCGGACCGAGTTGGACAATGGGAAGCTCCACGCCCTCCGACTCAATTTGCCGACTAAGATCGTCGATGCGTAGTTGTTCGCGCGGAATCGAGCAAAGTCGTGCCGTCTTGGGCTTCGGTGCTTTGGATGGCTTGCGGGCGACGATGATTGAGGGGAATACGTCGGCGTCGACGAAAATCTGTTTGGCGTGACCGAAATCGACGACCGATTCGATCCAGGCCTTCTCCGCGAACAAGCGGCGCAGCGGTTCGCCGTAGCCCGATTTCATCCATTTGTTCGTGACGACGAATGAGAGCAAGCCGCCCGGCTTCAGAACGCGCAGGCCAAGTTCGTAGAAATAGACGTAGAGGTCGGCCATGCCGTGATAGGCGGAATAGGCCGTTTGCAAGTAGGGCTTGAGCGCGCTGATCGATTCCTGCCGCACGTACGGCGGATTGCCGACGACGACGTCGAAGCCGCCGTTTTCAAAGACTTCGGGAAAGGTCGCTTGCCAGTCGAGCGCTTTGGGATGCACGGTCGGATCGGAGACGACGCTGTTGCCGACGCGGATCGGGTGGTCGAGGCTGGTCAGGGCTTTGCCGCGCTCGGCCGTTTTGATCCAGAGGCTGAGCCTGCAGATTTCGATGGCTTCCTCGTTCAAGTCCACGCCGTAGAGATTGTTTTCCAGTATGCGCTTGTCGAGATCGAAGAGCGTGCGATGGCCGCGCAGTTCTTGCAGGCGGTCGTTCGAGCGCTCGTATTCGGCGTGCAGTTGGTCGAAGGCCTCGATGAGAAACGCCCCGCTGCCGCAGGCCGGGTCGAGCAGGCGAATGCCGGTCAGCTCGTCTTGCCACGCTTCCCAAAACTTGACGAGCGCCGCGCGCTGCGGCTTGGTCAGCTTGTCGAGCTGGTAGACGCGCGGGTCGGCGAGCGCCGCACGGGGCGCGCCTTTAGCCGAGTCTTCGTGCCGGCGGCGAAGCTGATCGAACCGATCGTCGAGCACTCCGCCGAGCGCTTGCTCGATGATGTAGCGGGTGATGAACGACGGGGTGTAGAAGGCCCCTTCCTTCTTGCGGCGCGTCTTGTGCTTTTCCGCGTCGAGAGGTTCGGCTAGCCCCTCCAACTCGCTGCGCAGCCGTTCGAGGTCGGTGATCGATTGCTCGAAGATATGGCCGAGGATATCGACGTCGATCAGCCGGCCTCCCTCGCCGGTGGCCTCGTGCGGAGGGCGATAGTCGTAATCCCCCAGATCGCGGAAATAGCGGCAGACCTCATCGGAGACTTGGAGCGAATCGAGGAGCGGATCGTCGGCGAACAGCCCGCCGTTGTAGGCGTGAATGCCAAGCGCCGCGTTGCCGCGATTGATCGCGCCGAACAGGCCGCGGAAGTTGTCCCAAATCGGCCGCGAATGATAGGGGTCGCGATGCTCGTAGGCCTTGCGGATCGTTTCGGCCGGCAAGAGGCCGCGATCTTCTGAGAAGGCGACGAACAGCACGCGGTCGAGCAGCTTCTGCGTGCTGGCAAGGACTTCGTGGCGCGGGATGGCCGGATTGTCGCCGCTGAGCCGCTCGAACGCGTCCTGCCGCATGTTGGCATAGCCGACGTAGAAGTGCTTAGTCAACTCGCGGCCGACTTTTTCCGATTCGGCGAGCAGGCTATAGAAATGGCACTCGCCTGCGGCCGGCACGACGCGCTCCGCGCCCAAGAGGAACACGAATCGCAACAGAGCGGCGTCGCTGCCGGCGAGTTGCTCGGTGTCGAATCGCTCGAACGTCTGCTGGTTCGAGCCCTTGTGATAGAGGCGGGTCTCGCGGATCGAGGTGACGATGATCCAGTCGCAGGGGAGATTGATGGCGTAGCGGTAGCCTTGATCGACGGCCGACATGCGGCGGCCGGCGAAGGGGCGGTCGAGCGGGTCGCGCGGGCCTTTGCCTTCGAGGGCGACGATGTAGCGGCTCTCGCCGTTGAAATCGCCGAGGACGGCGTCGGCGAATTTGCCGTCGATCTCGACGTGCCGCTCGCGGCTGAGCGTGTAGCGATCGGCGCCGCCGGCGGGGCCGGTGTAGCCGAGCAGGGCGAGGAAGAAATCGGTGAGGAAGTCGGGGAGGATCTGCTGCTCGTTGAGCGCGTCGATGCGGTTGGAACCGATCAACTCGGCCCAGTTGGCGAGCTTGGGCCGCAGCGATTCCACGCGCGGCGGCAGCATGAAGCCGGAGAGATGGCCGCGGAGCACGTCGGGGCGGAACAGCGGCTTGGCTTCGAGAGGCATGGCAATTAAGTACGAAGGACGAAGTACGAAATGACGGGGCGGCGCGGTCGGGAGACCGGCCACAACGGGCGATTGTAGCTGGGCGGTGTACAAGCAACCAGCAGGGGTGGAACGGGCCAGCGAAGTCGGCCCGTTCCGGCATGTCGAGGTGTTGGCACGACAAGGCGCGAGTCCGCACTGGCCGACTTCGCTGGCCAGTGGCACCCAACGTGTCTATGGCCGAATCTCGATGGCCGTCGAGCCAAGAGCGCAATCGGTCGCGCCGGAGACAAACGCACGGATTCGGCAGCGGCCGGGGGCGGTCGGCGGAACTGCGAGTGCAGCAGTGAATTGGCCTGCTTGGGCGAGCGTTTCGGTCGAGCAGAGTGGAGGGCGGTTGGCCTGCTGATAGGCGCGCTGGTATTGGCCGAGAGCGTCCGGCGATGAATCGTATTGCTGCCGCAGCCGAGCGGCGTCGGCATCGTCGTGATCGGCGATGAGTTCGATCGTGCATGCGCCGTCGCAAGGGGAGCGGCCCGAGATGGCGAGGCGGCTGCCGGCGGTGGCCGAGCGCTCCGCGGTGATTTCCATTGCGCGCGGATAGTGCAATTGCAAGAGCGGGTCGCCAATCAGGTTGAACAGCGCGAGGTGCTCGATTCGTTCTGCCGCCAGGTCGGAGCCTGCCGGGCTGACGGCGTGGGCCAGCGCGTCGATGATGAGCCGGCGGGAGTCCAATTCGGTCTGGCCGACCCCGACGGTGCGGCGCTTGGCGCCCAGCATCGCCTCGCCGAGCGTCGCGGCGTGAACGCGGAAACACTGATCGATCATTTCCGAGCCAAACACCGTCATGGCGTAAGGCATCGAGACGCGCGAGGCGCAGATCGCCGCCACCGGGGCACCCTCGGCCCGCAGCATTTCGTCTCCCAGGCAGCGCTGGGGCGAGTCGAAGGCGCCGGTGTAGCAGGCCAGGAAGAGCGCGATCGGCGCGCCGGCGCAGCAATGCAGCCCGCTCATGTCGCCGCAGTCGAGGCAGGGCACGTTGCTCCCCGGCAGGCGAAGATAATCGAGCCCCGTGCGGCGGCCGTGCCCCATGTAGACCCAAAACAGGCAGCCCTGATCGAGCCGATCGAGAATCGTCTGATGAAACAGTCGCGGATCGGGGCAGAAGACGCTATGCCAATTGGCGTAGGTCATCGTGGTCTCAAAGGCGGCCGGGATTCCCCCGGAGATCAGCCCCCGGGCGGTCGCTTCCAAGAGCGCATCGACGACCGGATCGAATCCGCTCGCGCCGGCCACGAAATTGATCCGCGCTCGCCAGCGATGAAAATCGGGGGCCTGCTCGTACGCCAGAATCTTCTTGACCACCGCGCGGAGTTCTTCAGCGGATTCCACCGTGAGCCGCCCGATGGCCAGGTCGGGAACCTCGTCGCCGTCGAGATCGGCGTACCAATTGTCGGTCGCGATGTCGGTGTCCGGTCCCCAGCGGTCGATCACCTTCGCTCGTTCGAGATGCGTCGGAATCGAACGCCGCCGAACAGCCGGATTGGCGTTCATCGTGGGATTCGCCCCGCCAACGAGTACCGCAAATCGCAGCTTCCCTTGGCGAGCCACGCATCGAATCCGCTCGCGAATCTGTTCGGGTGTGCCCTCGTTGGAAACGATCTGAATCACGCGGCCCTGGCTCTTGCGGAGATCGAGCCACGGAGCGAGCGCATCGCGGAATTCGCTCGGGCAGACAACCACGGTGTCCGGCGCCGGCTGAGCCGTCGCACCGGTCACGGCGCTGAGCGCTAATATGAGCGAGGCGATTTGCACTGAGAATCTCGCGGAACGGACGGAATGCTCGGCGAAGGTTAGGCGAGAAGGTCTCACCAAGCCAAGATCAGTTTTCAGGCCGAGGCTCGATTGTCGCCGCGCTCTTTTTCCATGACGACGCGGTTGCCCTGGTCGTTGTATTCGACGAGGTTCATGAAATTCCGCATCAGCAGCACCCCGCGACCGCAGGGGAATTCGATGTTCTCGAATTCGGTCGGGTCGGGGAGCCGCTCGGGCTTGAAGCCGCTCCCCTCGTCCGCGACCTCGACCCGCAAACGATCGGCGGCCAGCCAAAACAGCACGCGGACTTGCTTATTCGGATCCAAGCCATTCCCGTGGCGGATGGCGTTGACCACGGCCTCCTCGACGGCCAGATGGACGCCGAAGATTTCATGCTCGCTCCATTGGGCGCGGCGAAGCTCGCCCAGCAATTGGTCGATGACCGATTTGCCGGCGGCATAGGTGCTAGGGATGCTGAGATCCGCGGTCCAGTCCCAAGACGGTTGTGCCATGCCGCCCCTTAAAAGCCCGCCAAAGCGCCCCGTAAACACCCGTTAAGCCGCCCCTAAAAGGCCGCCAGGGCATCCGCCTCATCGTCCTTGATGTCGAACAGCTTGTTCAGCTTGGTAATGGCGAAGACTTCGTAAATC
>DASZFO010000080.1 GCA_035939775.1 Pirellulales bacterium
CGCCGCATCTGCACGTCCTCGAGTTGCTCGCGAACTTTCACGTCGCCGCCGGTGGCCTCGAGCGACTTGGCCAGGGCCTTCTCGGCCTCCGAATAACGATCTTCGCGGGAATACAATTCCGCTAGTTCGCTGGCGGCGCCGACGTCGGCTGGATCGGCTTCGATCCGCTGCTTCAGCTCCTCTTCGCGAGTGCCGGGGAGCGATTCGTGCCCCTTCTTCGCCCCGGTACGGATTCCTTCCTTGGTCCCCTTCATGAACTCCATCTTGTTCGCGTGGATTCCGGCAATCGCGGACTGCGCTTCTTCGTTGTTGGGATGGTATTTCTTGACCCGCTCCCAGCAAATCATCGCCTGATCGAATAGCCCCGAGGCCTCCAGCGCCTCGGAGCACTCGCGATTGATTTCGACGTCCCCCGGATCGGTGTGACTATCGAGCGCGATCTTGAGATAATTGAGTTGCGCGTCGTAGCAGCCGAGTCCCGCGGAGGCTTTGGCGATCTTCCGCAGGGCTTCGATGTCCCAGGGATTGATCTGCAGCAATTCCAGCCCGGCCTTGATTGCCGTGTTCCAATCTTCCTTCGCCAGGGCTTTTTTCAAGGCGCTGCGCGAGCCCATCCCCTTGAGGCCGAGCGGATTGTTCCCCTTCTTGTTGTTGTTATACTTCCGTTGCAGGTTTTCGATGAACGCCTTGATGTATTCGACGTTGCCCGGGTCTCCCTGGACGCATTGAGCGAACATTTCCGTGGCGTAATCAAAGTTGCGCTGCTTGACGTTCTGCTGCCCCTTTTCAAAGTTCTGCTGCAAGCGTTGCTGAAGAGCGGCGCTCGGGTGCTTGCGCTGGGGACGCTTCGGCTTATCCTCAGGTTCTTCGTTTTCTTTGGCCATGGACGGGTGACGCGACGTGGCGCCAACGCTCGATGAGGTAAACTGAAGAGGGATTCGATTCGAGACGGGAATCGCCTCGAAGCGGCTTCATTCTAGCATGGGCGGCGGGCGGAAAACAACGAGCAACACGCGACCATGACGCACGTCTTGCCGCAAGCGGTTGGAAAGGTCTATTTGGTCGGAGCCGGACCGGGCGATCCGGGCCTAATCACTTGGCGCGGGGTCGAATGTCTCCGCCGGGCCGATGCTATCTTATACGACTACCTCGTCAACCCGCGGATTCTGGCACACGCCAAACCCGGCGCGGAACTCGTCTGCCTCGGCCGCCACGGCCGCGACCGGATCATTCCGCAAACGGAAATTAACGAACGGATGATCGGGCTGGCACGGCAAGGGCGGACCGTCGTGCGGCTTAAAGGGGGCGATCCGACGATCTTCGCCCGGCTGGCTGACGAACTCGATGCGCTCTCGGCTGCCGGCATTCCGTTCGAGATCATTCCTGGCCTGAGTGCCGCACTCGCCGCGGGAAGTTACGCGGGCATCTGTGTCACTCATCGCGATGAGGCCTCGGCGGTGGCCTTTGTCACCGGTCACGAGCAGGAAGGCAAAGAGGCCGCCGGACTGGACTTCGCGGCGCTGGCGATGTTTCCTGGCACGCTCGTCTTCTACATGGGAGTCATTACGGCGCGACAGTGGAGCGCGGCGCTCATCGCGGCGGGCAAGCCGGCCGACATCCCGGCCGCAATCATCCATCGCTGCTCCTGGCCCGATCAGCAGGTGATTACGACGACGCTCGGGCAAGTTGCGGCCGAACTGGAGGCGGCGCGGCTGCGGCCCCCCGCTATCGTCGTGATCGGCGAAGTCACCGCCCCGGCCGCCGTGCATGACTGGTTCTCGACGCGCCCGCTCTTTGGCCAGCGCGTGCTGATCACGCGGACTGCCGAGCAAGCCGAAGTGCTCGAGGGCCGTCTGAGCGAACTAGGGGGCGCCTGTCTCTTGCAACCGGCAATCGAGATTGGGCCGCCGGAGCATTGGGCGCCGGTGGATGCGGCACTCTCGCGGCTCGACGAATTCCATTGGCTCGTGTTTTCGAGTGCCAACGGCGTGCGGTTCCTGCTCGATCGGCTGTTGGCTTGCGGCGCCGACTTGCGGCGGCTGGCCGGAATTCAAATCGCGGTGATCGGCCCCGGCACCGCCGAGGAGCTGGCTCGCTACCATCTCAAGGCCGATCTCCAGCCCGACGAATACCGCGCCGAATCGCTCGCAGCGGCGCTGGCCGGCGAAGCACGCGGGCAAAGGTTCCTCTTAGCCCGAGCAAGCCGCGGCCGCGAAGTGCTGGCCGAGGAACTGATCGCGGCCGGCGGCATCGTCGAACAAGTGGTCGTCTATTCGAGCCGCGACATCGAGCAGCCGGACGACGAAATCGCCGCCGCACTTTCTGCCGGACAAATCGATTGGATCACCGTCACCAGCTCCGCCATCGCCCGCTCGCTGGTGCGAATGTTCGGCGACAATCTGCGCAAGAGCAAACTAGCCAGCATCAGCCCACTCACTTCCGAAGCTCTCCGTCAACTCGGTCACGAGCCGGCCGTCGAGGCGCGCGAGTACACGATCGATGGTTTGGTGCAAGCGATCCTTGACGCGGCAGGAGATTCCAAATCTCAGAATTGAAATCTCCAATCTAAGATGCAAACGGCTGAAGCTTCGCGACGATCGGCGCCGGAATAGGAATCGATTCGGGGGGGGCACCGGCGGGAAAGCGACAGCAGACCGCCACCGTCCTGCCGGTCGCGACTTGTCGGCCGGCACTGGCGAAGACGAATTCGTAGCTGACGCTCTTCGTCCCCAGGCGAGCGATGCGCAGCTCGATATCAAGCATATCCTCGAATCGCACGGCGCTCTGATAATCGCAGCTTGCCGAGACGCGCGGCCAACTAATCGGACAGTCCTCGCTGTCGCCAATCTCGTTCTCGAATTGGGCTTTCACGCCCGCGAGATACTTCTTGTCCGCCTCGGGAATCTCCAATGGATCAAAGGTCTTTTTTGTTTCATCGAGAGCCTTGCTCAGCACGCTCAGGCCAAGGTGCCGGAGAAACTCGTGCTCGACCGATTCCATGTAGAAGAAGAAGGCCGAGAAATGCGCGATCCCGGCGGCGTCGGTGTCGCGAAACTCGACCCGGCGCGTGGTGCGGTAGGGCTCGGACATGCCGTTGCGCCTCTACTCGCCAACATACGGCAGCAGTGCCATGAAGCGGGCGCGCTTGATGGCCGAGGTCACGGCGTGTTGGCTGGCGGCGGTGCAGCCGCTCTTGCGCCGGCTGACGATTTTGCCTTGGCGATTGGTTAACTTCGTGAGCAACTCAAGGTCCTTGTAATCCACG
>DASZFO010000081.1 GCA_035939775.1 Pirellulales bacterium
CAACACCTTGACCGTGCCGCCGGAGGAGCTGAGCGACAGCGATCCGCCGACGTTCTCGATCAACTCCGCGATCTCCGGCCCCGTATGTTTTGTCGTGCCCTCATCCAGCAGCCCACCCATGAGCGCAGCCAGACCGGCCTGCTCCGCCGGTTCGCGCAGGGCGACCTGCGAGACATGCGCTGACGCAACGACAATCGGCAGCCGATGATTCTCCCATAGCAACAGCACCAAGCCGTTCGGCAATACGAACCGCTTCGTGTCCTCGAGCGAGAACTCTGCCGGAGGGCTCGCTCCCGCGCCGGCCGTGGCCGACGCCGAATCGTCGCGGCGACTTAGCGATAACCGCATCGCTCCGCGCCGCGGCTCTCGTTCCCAAGCTCTGCCTGGGAACGCACTGCCTAGAAGGCTCTGCCTTCTCATCGCCGGCGCATCGGCACCGGCCCCTTTGCTCTCCTCCGGCTTCGGCACCGACCAAACTACAACCCGTTTTTCCGGATCGAGATACTTCTTCGCCACGCGCTGAATATCGGCCGCAGTCACCGCCGCCAGCCGCGGCAGCATCGCCTTGAGCCACGGCAGATCGTTATTCGTCAGCCCCTGGGCCATGTTGTCGGCCATATTGTGGACGCTCTCGCGATCGAAGATGGCGCCGGCGATGATCCCTTGCCGTACTCGGTCCATTTCATCCTTCGGCACGGGCTCATTGGCTAACCGCTTGAACTCGGCCAGCACCAATTCCTCGGCATGGTTGCGTTCCTTGCCGGGGAGCAATTCAAGCTGCACGCCGAACCAACCCGGATAGCGCCCCCAGGTGTGGAAGGCGTCGGCCGAGCTGGCGATCTCTTCCCCTTCGATGAACTTCTTGTAAAAGCGACTGGTCTTGCCGCCGCTGAGCACGCTTTGGGCCACTTCGAGGGCCGGCAGATCGGGATCATTGCTATCCACCGTGTTGAAGCCCATCAACATCCGCGGCACCTCGAACTTCGAGGTGAATTCGTGATGCACCGGCGCCTTGTGCTCGATGGGCACGGTCGGCTTGCGCTCAGGAAGCGCCTCTTTCGGGATCGGGCCGAAGAGCTTCTTGATCGTCGCCAGCGCTCGATCCGGATCGATGCCGCCGCAGACGATCAGCGTGGCGTTGTTGGGATGATACCATTTGTCGTAATGGGCCTTGATAATCGTGGCCGTGGCGTCTTCCACTTGCTTCCGCTGCCCGATCACGGGATGACCATACGGATTCTTGGGGCCGAACAACAGCGGCAGAATCGCTTTCTGCTCGAGGTCCCAAGGCTCGTCTTCATCGCGGCTCAGCTCGGCGATCACCGCCCCTTTCTCCTGCTGAAACTCGTGACGCGCGTCGATCTTGAGATTCCGCATCCGGTCGGCCTCGACTCCCAGGGACATCTCCCAGCGATCGGCCGCCAAATCGAAATGAAAGATCGTGTAGTCGGTTGAGGTGTAGGCGTTATTCGCCCCCCCGTTGATGAGCGTTTGATGATCGATGTCGCCCGGCATGAGCTTGTCGGTCCCCTTGAACATCAGGTGTTCGAGGTAATGCGACAGGCCCGTGTTATCGAGATCCTCGTCGGCCGATCCGACCTTGTAAGCGACCATCGTCGTGACCACCGGCGAGGTCGGGAACGGCTTCAAGTAGACCCGCAGGCCGTTGGCGAGCGTTTCCTCGCGGACGCCGTCGTAGAGAGCGGCAGACGCTTTGAGGGCCGCGTCGTCGGACTTGGCGGACGGCATACCGAACTTGATATACGCGTCATGGACAAATACGTCCCTGCCGTCGAAGGCCGGCGATCTTGACGCTGCCGCCGCGATAACGGCGAAGCATACCGCAACGGCTACTCCAAATCGAAAACGGCGTTTCCCTAGATCGAGATGCATAACGACTCCTTATGGAACGAGTTCAGAGATTGCCGTCGTCGAGATTCATTGGGTCCATCGTACTGTGTTTCCTACCCTTGCGGCCAGCGGGGAATTCCACGCGCGGAAACGTCCAACGAAGTCATCGCATGGTCGCCGCTCCAAGCAATTAAGAGCCTATCCGAGAACCGCCGGGGACTGTCCCCTTTTGTGGAGTCTTCGGAACAAAAGGGGACTGTCCCCCTCTCCGCAGGCGGTTCTCGGATAGGCTCTAAATACGACCCATGGCGAAAAAATGTTTGCAATCGCGGAAGCCTGCCTATAATCAATGTCTATACCTTGGGGGGGCGAGGGAGGGCGTCCATCGCTTCCATCTCGACCTCTCGTCACACGACAATCGATTCCGGAGGATCGTTTATGTCGCGACGTGCTTGGCCGTCGAACATGTGCTTGGTGCTCGGATTGCTGTTTGCCCTGGGGCCGGATGCGAGGGCGCAGGGCGCCGATCCGCTGGCCCAATCGATGGGGCTGACGCGCGAGTCCAAGAGCTTGCCGGTCTGGAGCAAGCCCTCGGCAGGCGCGGTCCGAAAGTTGACCGATGCGGTGAAGTCCGACGATTCGTCGATCGTGCTGGTCGGCTCGCCAAAGATCGGCTTTGGAACCGCTTGGGTGCTGTCGAACAAGAATCGGCTGCTCGCCACCAATGCCCACGTGGCCGATATTCTCCACAAGGCCGGCGGAAAAATGCTCGGCATCCGCAACGGCACTTCCGAACTCTACACGATCGACCGAGCCTGGTATCACCCCGGGGTGATGCGGTACGTGAACAACGGTTTCTCGGTGCGCTCCTCCAATCCCGATACGGGCGGAGTCAATCCGACCTGCCCCGACGTGGCCGTCTTGCACGTGGCCGACGGCGCCGACTTGCCGCCGGAACTATCGATGGCCTCGGCGACGGAGATGAACGATTGCTTCGCTCAGCCCGTCGGCATGTTCGGCTTTCCGGGCCACGACACGACGCAATGGCCGGGGCTCGGCGAGAAGGCTGTCGGCACATTCCGGGAAGGGGTAATCGCGCGGCTGACCGATTTCCGCGGCAACGCCGGCGCCGCGCCCGCGGAGCTGCAATTCCTTCAGCATACGATGGCCAGTTGGTTCGGCTTCAGCGGCTCGCCGATCTTCTTGCCGAATGGGCATGTCGTGGCCCTGAACAACTCGGGCAAATCGGAAACGCAAAACGGCCTCTCCGTGTCGCTGGCTTACGGCGTGCGCATCGACTGCCTCTGGGAACTCCTGGCCTTCCACAATCTAGACATCCTCGTGCCGATCCCGATCGAGAAGGATAAGCTGCTCTTGGATCGCTACAACCACCCCGATCCGAATGAGGAGAAATATCACAAAGCACAAGACCTGACCTACGAGGCGTATTATCTCAGTTCCGATCACAAGTATTTCGAGGCGGTCACGAAATGCAACGAGGCCATCGCTCTGGCCCCAAACTTTGCCGCCGCATACAGCGAGAGGGCTCGCGCCTATAACGGTTACGTGATCGATCTGAATGATTCGCTGGGGACCTCGCAAGGGGGGCGGCAGCTTTACTACGACCAACTCGCCTTGGCCGACGACAAGAAGTATTTGCAGCTTGCCCCGACCGATGCGGAGGCCTATGAAAGCGTCTGCAATGGAATGATGGGCGTGCAGATCGCGACCACAGGTTACAGCCGGAATTCGCAGGTGGAACAGATGCTCACGAAGCTGCTGGAGACCAATTCGCTTACGGCCGTCGATCGCTCGACGGCGTATCGAATGCGGTCTGAAGCCCGCGGATATGAGACGGAGTCGCTTGGCGACATGAACGAAGCGGTGCGCTTGGTGCCGTTCGACCCCGACGCTTATTACGGACGCGCGCAATACTGGAAGGGAAAAGACGACAACCGTTATGCCGCCGACATCCGTCGTTCGAATGAATTGCGCGACGCGCAGACGAAGAACGGCCAGGCCTGGAAGATGGCCACTTCGGCGAACAAGTCCGACCGAAACGGCCAAGAGGCATACCGAATTGCAGCGGAGATTTGCCAGGCGACCGACTATGGCTATTGGCGCTACCTGCTGACGCTAGCCGCCGCCTATTACGAGTGCGGCGACTTCAAACATGCCGCCGAATACGGCGACAAAGCCCTCAAGTTGACAACCGAGGACAACGATAAATCGTACTGCAAGCTGTGGCAGGATTATTTCCTGCAAAAGGTGTCGGGCGGGAGCAACTGAACGGCAACTCAGTCAATGACGAATGGCAGCGTCTTGTCAAAGTTCGCGCGCTCGTCCACTTTAGTTAGTCTCCGACTAGCTTGCCATTCTCGACCTACATCCAGTCTAATGTCTTTGATATGGATGGATTTGCTGCCCTACGTTTTGCCGCACCGCTCGCGTCGATCGTGATCGCGGCTGGCTGCACTCGAAGTTCGGGAGGGAATGAGAAAGGCGGACCGCCTGCGGTCAATTCCGTTGCCGCAGTTGAGACGCGTGACGCCGGCGCACCATCAACCGCAACTTTGAACGGCCGCGACGATTGGCCGGCGTGGCGCGGGCCGAATGGCGATGCCGTCTCGACGGAAACGGATTGGACGAACGATTGGCCGGCCGGTGGTCCCAAGCAGCTTTGGACCGCTTCGGTCGGAGTCGGATTCAGCGCCGTGTCCGTTGCGGGTGGGCGGGCCTACGCGATGGGGCACGACTCTACCGAGCCGGAGAAGGAAAAGGAGAAGCTCGGCGACGATACGGTATGGTGCCTCGACGCAGTGACGGGATCGGTTATCTGGAAGCATTCCTATCCGTGCAAACAGGTCGCCAACCTGCACGAGGGCGGCCCTTCCTCAACGCCGGCGATCGACGGCAACCGCGTCTACACGCTCAGCAAGGAAGGGCATCTATTTTGCTTCGACGCGACCAACGGAGACGTGATTTGGACGGTCGAGTTGCAGAAGCTGCTCGATGTCGAAATGCCTCCCTGGGGATTCTCCGGGTCGCCGCGCGTGTTCGAGGACAAAGTGATCCTCGATGCCGGCCCGACCGTGGCGTTCGACAAGAACACCGGCAAGGTCGCGTGGAAGAGCAAGGATCATGTCGTCGGCTACGGCTCGCCGACGCTGTTCTCGGTCGCGGGAGAGCCGCTCGTGGCCGTGCTCAACAATCAGTTCCTGATGGTCCTGCGGGCGAAGGACGGCACGCTCGTGGATCAGGCCCCGTGGACCAGCTCCTTTGCCACGAGCGCGACCACTCCCGTCGTCGAGCCAGCCAACCACGGCGCGACGATCTTCATTTCCACTGGATACGACACCGGCTGCGCGCTCTACGACTTGACCGACGGCCAGCTCACCCAGCGATATAAGAACAAGCACATGCGCAACCACATGGCCACCTGCGTGGCGTGGAAGGACGTGCTGTTCGGCTTCGACGGCAATGCCGACTCGCCCCCGGCGCCGCACGTCTGGCTCGTCGCCCTCAAGCGCGACACGGGCGAAGTGCTTTGGAAAGAGCGCGGGCTCGGCGCTGGAACGTTGATGCGCTCTGGCGACAGATTGATCCTGTTGAGCGACGACGGCCGACTGGTGATCGCCGAGGCCTCGGAGAAGGAATACAAACCGCTCGCAACGGCCGAGGTGCTCAAAGGAAAATGCTGGACCATGCCGGTCTTGGCCGACGGGCGCATTTACTGTCGCGACGCCGCGGGGGACGTCGTCTGCGTCGATGTGAGGATGCCGTAAATTGGATGCGGCTAAACGCAAGGGCGGGCCTCCGGAGAAGCCCGCCCTTTGCACTCAACTCGTCGCGGCTTGTCGTACTCCCCAGTCGGCTCGCCGCGACGCGAGTCGTCCGCTGGGGGAGCGGTTAGTTGCCTTGCGGCGACGGGAGAAAGTTGATCGATCGAATCCAGTTGTCTTCGATATCGGGCGCCGCGGTCCGCGTCATGGATTCGGCGGGCTGAGGCCGAATTTCCGTTGGCCCTTCGGCCGACGTCGGCGGCAGCCGCACCGGGCGGTTGGGATCAATGGTCGCGGGTAAGGCGGCTGGCGCAGTTTCTTGAGTTCCAAAACCGTCGCATCCATTCGCCGGCCCCTGAAACCAGCGACCGCGCGGATAGGCGTGGTAGCGCACCGGCGACATGATCTCGATCCCATACGGCCGCGTGCCGAGTTCCGTCCCATTATTGAAGTTGGTGAACATCTCGATGGCCTGTGCCGGGGAGACGAATGCTCCGGTGGCCAATAGCAAGGCGAAGATCGCGCGGCGTGTCATGACGACTCCTGCGGCTAGTAGCGGCTGGATGATGCGGCGACGTCCGGACCGGGGAAACCTAGGGGTGGAAATCTGATCCACGTGGCTCGCGGGTTGGCTACCGCGGCGGGCCCCGGCGGCGGGCGTCATCAAACTCTGCGGCGCAATGTTGCATAAAGCAAACGCAGGCGTTGCATTTTTTCAAGAATCCCCAGTCTCCGCAGGCGATAAAATCCGGACATTCCGGCCCTATCATTTCCAGCTCCTTCGGCCTATCAATTGTAGGGTGTGTCACGCGAAGCGCGGACGCATCGAATACCGCCGTTGCGTCCGCGCTTCGCGTGACACACCCTATCCGAATGTCTCCGTCCGGCGACCGGGATTGTGATGCACGAATGATGAATGGCGTTACCATCGCATCAGGTTTCTTCGTGGCCGTGACACCGGTCGCGATGGCGGCTTGCGGCGCCGCGATGCTTGCCCGCGGCTTTCGTGCGGTTCGCGGAACGACTCTGCTCGCGCCCTGGCTTTGGTCGATCGGGTCGCTGGCGATCGTCGCGATCAGCGAAACGGCGATCGCCGTGCTCCACGCGGCACAAACTCCCGCCACGGCGCAGTTGCGGCTGGCCGCCGCCGCAACCACGTTTTGCCCGCTGGTGGCGCTCTTAGGCGCGAAGCGGCCGCAGGATCGAGCTTGGCAATGGATCGTGCTGTCGTTTTGGGTGATTCTCAGTTTGCCTACCGCCGAGGCCTGGCTGATGCGGCCTAGCGAGCCGCCGACGGTGCATCCTGTTTGGTCGTGGTTCCTGGCGGTGCTCGTCTTTTTTGGATGCGCGAACTATCTGCCGACGCGATTCTGGCCGGCCGCTATCCTGGCGGCGGCGGGGCAGATCGTGCTCAATTGGTCTTACTTGCCGGCGCCGTTGCCAGCCCTGCCGGAGATCGCACCACTCATGGGATTGGGTATGTTGGTGGCTGCGCTCGTCGCCGCCAGCGTGATTGGCGTTCGACCACTTCGCGGGAACGAATCGCTCGATCGGCTTTGGCTCGACTATCGCGATCGGTACGGCGCGGTTTGGGGATTGCGAGTTGCCGAGCGAATCAATGCGGCCGCAAAGTCTTACGGTTGGGACGTTCGCCTCGGCTGGTATGGATTCACAGCGGGCCACGGCGGTCTGGTCACTGTAGTCCTGCCGGAGCAGCGAGCGGAAATCGAAAAGTCGCTGCGGACCGTGCTGCGCCGATTCGTTTCGGCGGAATGGATCGATCGTCGGCTCGCGGTTTGCAATCCGCACACTTCGCTTCCCTCCGACAAGACTGGCATTCCCACGACAAGCGAAGCATAATCGGTAGACGACAAACCACCTGCAGACCATCAGGAATGCTATCAGGAGATCAATCATGAGCGATGCAGCGGAAAGCCCTCTGGGATCGGATTCGACCCACGGAAAGGTTCAGGAGACGATGGAGCATTTCGCCCACGCGGCCTCGGAATGTTGCTCCGCATGGA
>DASZFO010000082.1 GCA_035939775.1 Pirellulales bacterium
GTACCCGGTCCGGGAGTTGAACTGGCCCGGGGCAGGCGACCTGCTTGCTTTGAGCTGGCCTCGGCGGTGCACAACCGGATCGAGACCCCGCCTTCGCAGCGTCTCGGTATCGGAGGCAGCTCAGGGGAGCTTGTCGAAAAAGAGATAAAGGGCGGCAATCCGGCCGTCCCGGGCAATGATGAAATCAGTCCCGGCGTAAGCGGGCGCCTCACCAGGGCGGCCCGATACCCACTGGATCCGCCCGCCATTGCCCAATTCCTCAGGTTCGGCAATTGGCTGATATCGAAAGTCAGGGTGAGTTGCCCGGATCGCGCCCGCGACGCGATCGATCGCGTCGCGGCCACGGTGGGCCCCACTGGTAGGATCGTAGAACACTCCATCGTCGGTGTAGATTTCGTCGATGGTGGCCCGCCGACGCGCGGGGTCGTTTTCACCGAACACGTCTTGAAGATTGCGAGTCAGCAAGATCGATATGCTGGACATGGCTTGTCTCCTTTCGGCGTCGAGCGTGGCTTGTTTTTGTCGAATTACCCGAGGTCTTAACTCCGAGTGGGCGACAGTGCGTAGGCCGGGAAATCCGTGTACCCCTTTCCCCCGGTGGGCGAGGACCAATCGGACATCGGCGCTGGTTCGGCCAGCGGCCAGCCGTTCCTGAAGCGCTCCACGAGGTCCGGGTTGCTGATGAAAGGTCGCCCGAAGGAGATCAGATCGGCGTGTCCCTCGGCAATCGCCTTCTCTGCCGTCTCCTTGGTGTAGCCGCAGTTGCCCACGAGCGGGCCGTGGAACACCTTGCGGAACTCGGCCAGTGTCATCGGCTCACCGAGGTTGTGGAAGCCAAAGGCCAGCCCGTCTACTACGTGCAGGTACGCCAGCCCGAAACGGTCGAGTTGACTAGCAACGAATGTGAACTGCTCCCGGAAATCCGGCGACCCCATGTCGTTGTACGGACTGTTGGGCGAGAGATGCACGCCGACCCGGTGGGCGGGCCAGACGGACGTGACGGCTTCGGTCACTTCCTTCAAGAAGCGGTAACGGTTCTCGATGCTGCCGCCGTACTCGTCCGTGCGGTGATTTGTTTTCGACTGAAGAAACTCGTCAATCAAATACCCATTGGCGCTGTGGAGTTCCACGCCGTCGAAGCCTGCTTGCTTGGCTCGCTCGGCAGCTTGTCGGTAATCCTCCACGATCAGTGAGATCTCCGACGTTTCCAGCGCCCGCGGGACTTCGTGCGGCTGCTTGCCAATGGGTGTGTGGATCTCCGGCTCGTTGATCTTGATGGCCGAGGGAGCGACGGCGGGCCTGCCGCCGTGGAAGCTGCTGTGGGACGCCCGTCCGGTATGCCAAAGCTGGACGAAGATCACACCACCCTTTTCATGCACGGCGTCGGTCGTGTGCTTCCACCCTGCGGTCATCTCATCGGTGTAGATGCCCGGCGACTCGTTCCAGCCGTTGGCCTGCTCCGAGATCGTAGTGGCTTCGGTGATGAGCAATCCAGCCGAACTGCGCTGGGCGTAGTACTTGGCCGTTAGTTGATTTGGCAGGCGAGCAGCTCCGGCCCTACCGCGAGTCATGGGCGACAGGACGATGCGGTTTGGCAGAGTCAGGTCAGGCAGACGGAAGGGTTGAAAGAGGATGCTGTTCATGGCTGGCTCCTATCTTGATGGTTGCGCTGAGAACAACGCGAATGAGGCGACATTCTCAATGGTCAGTCCCACTTGAGAAAGGTCATCGAGAGCGATCGGATTGTGTTTCGGTGAAGAAAATTCCGAAGAAAGCCGCGCGGAATTGCCAGTAAACCACGAACCAGAGAGCCGTCACCACGAGACCTGGCACAATTCCGCCTGGATCCATCAGCGCATGGAAAAGCAGAATGTTGACGATCAACGGCCCAGCGATGGTCAACGCCAACGGAACGGTTCGTCGAAAGAGAAACAACACGCCCGCGATCAGTTGCAGCCCAAAAACAAACATCAGGTAGTGCGATGTAAACATGACCGTGAAATACTGTTGGGCCAGTTCGGATGGCGGCGGCGGCGGCGGAATAAAATGCAGAAAACCGTTCAAACCAAAGACGATGAAAACGAGCGCCAGCAAATATCGCGCGATGGTCGCAAGAATCTTCATAGAGTTCTCCTTTTTGCCACGAGTTCTTTTGGTAGTGATGCAGGCGCGCCGGGCTGCAAGCGCCGCGCAGCGAATAACGTTGTCAGTGAATCGTATCGGCCAGGCCTATTGAAGTCAATCATATTGATATCAATATACTTGATTATGGTATAATTAAGCTCCTGATTGGCTAGAACCCGATGAATACTGGATAACTTCCATGAAAAAAGATGCTCCGACCGCCGTGCATGCCTGGCTGGTGATGATGAAGGCCATGCAGGCCATTACGCGATATGGCCTGGCAAACCTCGAGGAAACCGGCTTGGGGCTTTCGGATTTCGCCGTCCTTGAGGCCCTGCTTCACAAGGGACCGCTGCCCGTCAATGTGATCGGCCCGAAAGTCAATCTCACGCCCGGATCGATTAGTGTGGCTGTCGACCGGTTGGTCGCCAAAGGCTTGGTGAGCCGCGCCGAATCCTCTCAGGACCGCAGAGTTCGCATCGTGGCCTTGACCCCCCGCGGAAAATCCGTCATCACCCCAGTTTTCCGCGCGCATGCGGCGACGATGGAGAAAGTGTTTTCCGGCCTTTCGCGCGAGGAAATGCGACAACTCGAACAGCAATTGAAGCGCATTGGGAAACAAGCGGAATCGCTGTTTGACCAGAGCGTTGCAAAAGATCGCGCGGGAAAGAGGCGCGTCTGAGCACGGAAAAATCGCGCCCGGCGGAAATAAGCCCAAAACGCCATTTTCACGATGCGACGAGAAACGGATCGAGCCTCCGACAAACTCAGCTTGACTCGGCCGCTCGTCCGCGAAGAGAATGGCGCTCGCGCGGTTCACGTCAGGAGCGTTCACTTCAAGGAGGAAGAATCATGGTCCGCTCGTTGCTATGTCTGGGAGTCTGCTTCGTCGCCGTGCGGTGTGTTGTTGCCGACGAACCGCTGAAGTATTTGGCGCCAATTCCGCCGACCCCAAAGCCCGCCGCGCAGCCCGCGGCGGCCACGTCGCCGGCCTGTGCTTCGAAGCCGGTCACGGCGATCGCCGGGCGAAAGAAGCTGGAATCGCTGCTGCAAGCGCCCGCCGATTTGGACCTCGATCACAAGATTGTCAGCGTGCAACAGGTGCTCGATGGCCTGCACGCGCGGCATCAACTTTCGATCCGCATGGACGTTGCGACTCTGGCAGGAATGTATCCATCGGACTCGGCGCCAGGCGAAGGGGACAAGACTCCGCAAGCGCTGGTAATGAAAATGCTCGAAGCAAATGTCGACTTCGGGACAGTCGATTTCAAGGCCGTCAGCGTGGCCACCGTCTTGCGGCACGCGCTCGACGCGCTTCCAGCGGGCGATCTTTTCGACGGGTCGGACGGTCTGCCGATCGCGCTCACGAACGCCAATCTGTTCGATTACGTCGTCGAAGACGATTGCTTGCTAATCACCACGCGAATGAAAGCCCTGACATACAAGGAAACTCGCGTCTATTCGGTCAAGGACCTGAAGGACTTCAAGCCCGACCAACTCGCCTTTGTGATTCGCCAGTCGATCCGCCCCTGGAGCTGGCGCTCGCGGATCGACGAACTGGGCGAGCAACTCAAGGCTGGCAGCGAACAAATCTCTCCGCAAGCGCTGGGGTCGATCGTCAAATCCGGCATCCAACTGGCCTCCGCCGAGGCCGGAATCACCGTCAGCGATGCCGAGGACTCGAAAGACAAGCCGGACGCGAAAAAAGACGCCGAGCCGAGCGACGCCCAGCAAATGGCGATGGTGGGCAACGCACTGTCGAACGGCGCGGTGACGTTGGTGCACACGGCGCTCACGGCACTCGAGATCGTGCACTACGCCGATCCACCCACCGGCTCGATCCAAACGCTGCCGGGCAAGCTGATCATCACTCAATCTCAAACCGCCCATCACGAAATCGCCGAGCTGCTCAAGCAATTGAGCGACGAGTGACGGCTGCGAACGCCATCGACAGGGTGGCACTGGCCAGCAACGTCGGCCAGTGCTGGGGACAGTTGAAGTTTGCGGCAACCATCGATTCGATAAGCGCCCAAACGGATCAGTCGCGCGCGGACTGAGTGCAGGACGCGACACGGCACGCGGCGGCTATCGGCGCGCCGGCACTGGCCGACGTTGCTGGCCAGTGCCACACAATCGCATCGAGGCGCCATTCAGACTGTGCACTCCTGAACGCCAGTAGAGGCCGACCGCGGCCAGTCCCAGCAGGCACAAGACGACCGAGCTTGGCTCGGGCACTCCAGCAGCGTTTCCCGCCAGGTGGCGGCTAGCGAGGTAAATGCCGGCAATGCCGATGGGCAATTCCGTGGATCCCGGAGGGCTCGACATGCCTGCGGCAAATGGGGCGTCGCTCTGCAATGGTCCGGCAAGCGCGAAGCCGGGTTGGACTAGCGGATTGCCTCTGGCGTCGGACGCGTCGACCGTCACGAGCGCGGCCGATGTCGAAGTGCCGCCGATCACCAGCGCTCCTTGCACGATGTGATCCGCCGTCAGGCTCGCGCCGGCGTTAACTTGCGTGACGCCCACGCCGTCGATGCCGCCGACCTGTTGTTTGCCGGCCGAGACGAGCAGGGTCGCGGTTGGCGAGCTGGTCGTGACGTTCGTCCGATTGGCGGCCGTCGCGGTCCCCAGCGCTGAGACCGAGCCGGCCAACTCCAGAGTGCCGGCTCCGGAAACGTTCGCCGTTACGCCGCTGCCGATCGTGGCCGAACCGCTAGTGATGTTGAAACGCAACTTGCCGCCAGTGACGAGCAGCGCGCTCGCGTCTGCCAGCGCCGACGAGCCGCTGATTTCCAGCGTGCCGCCGTCGGTCTTGCGGAGAGTGCCTTGAACTGTCGTGGTGCCCGCGGGGACCGAAACCGTAGCGCCCGAAGCAACACCAACACTGGCCAAACCGGTTCCGCTGGTACTGACGGTCAGGCTCGGCAACGTCTGGCCGCTACCGAAATTGACCGTGGAAGAGACCCCGTCGTCGGCGTTGATCGCCAGAGGACCCGTGCCGATCGTGCCCGCGCCGGTGAAGGCGAGTGTGCCAGCGTTGACCGTCGTGCTGCCGGTGTAGCTGCTCGGGGCGGCAATGGTGAGCGTTCCGCCGCCGGTCAGCGTGATGCTGCGGTGGATAGTCTGGCTGCCGCCCGTTTCGCTGATGCCGCCGACCGAGATCAACAGCGAGCTGCCCTGAGCGATGTCGAAGGTCGCATCGTCGGCCAGCACGATATTCGCCTGGATCTGCTGCAGCGCCGTGACTCCGGCCGCCACGCTCACGTTGGCCCCGATGCCGCCGTTGTCGAGTGTGATGCCGTGGCCGGTCACGCCGTCGTTGCCGAGGATATAGCCAGTGCCTTGAGTGTTGTTGAAGACCAGATACCCGGCGAGTTCCGCCCCATCCACGGTCACGGTCACCGACGGCGCGTTGACCGTGTTTTGCACGCCGTTTCCGAATGTAACCGAAAGGCCCGCGCCGCTCGCCGCGATCCCGGAATACCACTTCGCCGTGCCGCTATAACTGCCGCTGCTGCTGGAGTCCCAGAAACCGTCGTAGCTAGGAACGTCATGCCCCGGATCGACGTCGACTAGCATGTCGCCGGTCAAATTGGCCGAATTGCGGAAATCGAAATTGAGTTCGGAAAGGCTTCCGTTGCCGCCGCTGAGGGCGGCTTCGAGCCAACCGGTCGAAAGCATGTCCATTCCGATGACGCCGGCAATCTGCGGATCGACGTCGAGCACGCCGACTTCCAGCCCGCTCCATTTCAAGTCGGTTCCCTGCGCGGTGTGCAGGGCAATCGAATCGGCGGCCACCATCGGCATTTGCACCGTCCCGCCGATTCCTTCGACCGGAAGGTATTCAAGCACGTCGGTGGCCGGATTGATGCCCAGAGCTTTGGCCACGGCCGTCGATAGGATCGAGACTTGGGCGCCGGTATCGATGAGGAAATGTGATTCGACCACGTGCGAACCGTTGTGAAGCTGCACGGGGGCCATCGACAGCGGCGCGGACGTCGGCAGCGGATCGGTCGGATTCTGTTGGCCGTCGAGCGGAAAGTTCACCATTTGCAGAGGGACGTCGTAGCGATGCCCGTTGTTGGCTGGGATCGTGTTCGAGAAGGTGATATGGCTAGTGCCTTCTGTTGGTATTGCCGTAAGATCTGCGGTCGTGTTGCGTCCGACCATCAGTGGCATCCCGGCGACACCGCCGATGTCCTGCAAATCGAGATCGGACGTCGATAGAATCCGCGTCGATGGGAGCGGAATCTGCACGCCGTTAGAGCCCGCATAATAAAAGGTGTAGGCATCGGAAACTCCGGTCGGAGAAATGCCGGCCACGCCCTTCTCGTTGTAAGTGGCCACGGTTTGAAAGTTGGGGTTCGCGGTCAATTCCGATGTCGCCCCAGAAGCGGCCAAAATCGTGCTCGCGCCGGTGTCGAGAATGAAGTTGTTGAAGTCGTTCGGACCCAACAATTGTGGACTGCCGCTCGTGGGCTGGGTCCAGAGCGCGACCTGCACGCCGAGTTCATCGGCGCCAATCGGGTCGTTCGGCCCGAGACTGACAAACCCTCCGGCCAGCGTTCGCGAGGCGAGCGGCAAGGCCAGCGCCGCGCAAGCAGCCGCGAGCATTAGCAGGCGCACCCGCGCACCTAAAAACAGACTAGGCATTAAGCCGACATCCTCTAGCAAAGCGGCGGAGAAGTGAGCGAAGTACCAGAGATGCTGATCGCGCAGCATCTGCGTCGGCGCGATGCCGCGGTAAGGGAGGGATGCCTTGCTCCAATTAGTCTGATGCATCCAGTCGCGCCTGTCAATCAAAACCAAGCGCCAACTACTTCTCCAAGCTCCCGCGCCAAGCATTGACCAGCAA